>NZ_CEYLVT010000014.1:0-66217 GCF_982860115.1 Moorena sp. | reverse complement strand
GGAGTTGGTAAGAAGCCCACACTGTAATCTACGATTCAGTGTGGGAGTATGTCACACATACCTGACTATTACGATGAAACACCATACTCTATTGGAGAGATAATTAAGAATAGAAACCCTAGATTTAGCGTCCTCATGCTTCGCGCGACCCTAATTGGCACCCAAGCCTTAATTTTTTTTCTCCTAAGTTTAGTTCTCCCCATTAGCATCCTCCCGGTCTTATCCTATCCCACCACTGTTAAGCCAATTCCTCAAGATTGGTCAGCGTCAGAATTAGTGGAACAAGGCAGAGCATTCTACACCAAAGGTCAGTTTAATCAAGCAGCAAGCACTTGGGAACAAGCAGCACTAGCCTATGAATCCCAAGGGGATAGACTACATCAGGCGATGGCATTGAGTTATCTGTCCTTGGCTTACCAGAAACTGCAACAGTGGTTTGATGCCGAAGATGCGATCGCATTTAGCCTGAACCTGTTAGAGACCGGATCAGATCTCAGGGATACCCCAGACTACCAGCAAATCCAAGCCCAAGCTCTCAACACCCTAGGTAGCCTAGAATTAGCCTTAGGACAACCAGACACTGCTCTAGAAGCCTGGCAATTTGCTACTGAGATTTATCAACAATTAAACGATGACATTGGCATTACAGGTACCCTAATTAATCAAGCTCAAGCGATGGAAGCCTTAGGACTTCACCGTCGCACCTGTAAAACCTTATTACAAGCCTTAAAGCTGGACAATAATTGTGATTTGTCCAATCAAGAACGGTTTGAAACGGTGCTGCAAACCTTTCAACAAACCCCTGATCCCCAGATTAAAATCCTGGGCTTACGTAGCCTTGGGAATACTCTCCGTCTCCTCGGGGAATTGAAGCACTCTCAGCAAGTGCTTAAGGCAAGTTTGAAAGTAGCTCAACCTCCTCTGGAAAAACGAGAGACCTTACTGAGTTTGGGGGATACAGAACGTTCTTGGTACAACCATTATAAACAATTATACACCAGAAATAACCAGATAGAGCAACAAGAAAAAGTTCAAAAAAAAGTTGATGAACAGTTTAATTATGCTCTAAAATACTATCAAGAATCTCTTCAAGAGTCGAGCAAATTATCAGTATCAACCAGCTTAGACATTGAACCAAACCTACAGCGGTTAAGTCTACTCATTGATTTCCACAATTGGTTAGAGACCTTAACGGATGAAGACAAAGATCAAAACAAAGCCACAAGGCTCCAAGAATTAAAATCTCAAATTAATGACCAAGTCAAGGAATTACTCAACAGCGAGATTACTAAATTACCAGCTAGTCGAACAGCAATCTATGCTCAAATCAATTTTGTGGAAAGTCTGATCACCTATGATCTAAAATCGAACAAGCATCAAGACAATCTTCAGCGGTCATCCTTTATCCTTCAGCCTTACGAAATTGCTCATAGTTTAGTCAAAGCTCTCCAAGAGGCTCAACTTTTAGACGATAAACGAGCCGAATCCTATGCCCTCGGTACCCTTGGTAAGCTATATGAACAAACTCAACAATGGTATCAAGCTCAAGAATTTACCGAAAAAGCCCTGACCATAGCTCAAGGGATTCAATCCGATGATATTGCCTATCAATGGCAATGGCAGTTAGGACGAATTTATCAAGCTTTGGGAAAAACTAAAGAAGCAATCATCGCTTACCAAGCAACGGTCAAAACCCTAGATTCTCTTCGCCAAGATTTACTGGCTCTCAGTTCAGATGTGCAGTTTTCCTTTCGGGAAAATGTTGAACAAGTCTATCGAGAATTAGTCGATTTACTCTTGAAAGACGAGCAAACCGCTCAACCGATCGCAGATAACGCGATCGCAGATAAGCGGATCCCACAGAACAAGCTCAAGCAAGCTACCGCAGCCATTGACTCTCTCCAGCTAGCCCAAATTGAGAATTTTCTGGGGTGTAACCTTTCCGACATTGTGGAATTGAGGGAGCAGGAAATCGATCCGAGTGCAGCATTAGTTTATCCGATTATTCTCGATGACCGGTTAGCGGTGATCGTGAAATTACCAAAATCAGGAAAATTTATTCACTATACCGCTGCTTTACCTAAAGGGAAACTTGAGCAAACCTTAGAAAGTCTGCGTATAGAGCTAGAAAAACCTTTTATTTCTAAAGAAAGTCTAGCCTTATCCCAACAGGTTTATGACTGGTTAATTCAACCGGCAGAAGAGTTGCTCGAAGCCAATCAAGTTAAAACCTTAGTATTTGTTCTTGATGGTGGATTTCGCAATGTTCCCATGGCTACCCTTCATGATGGAGAACAGTATCTAGTAGAAAAAGGTTATGCGATCGCACTCATTCCTGGTTTGAGTCTACTGGAGCCCAAACCCTTAGCTCAAGTAGAGTTAAATGCCTTAGCCTTTGGACTTTCAGACATGCGCGAGGGTTTTCCTGATCATGAAGGTTTCGCTAACCTACCCAATGTTAAAACAGAATTACGGGAAATTAAATCCCAAATTCCCAGTCAGCAATTGCTCAATCAGGATTTTACTAGTCAGAAATGGCAAGAGTTAATCAGTTCAGTGCCATTTCCTGTGGTGCATTTAGCCACTCACGGTGAGTTTAGTTCAGATCCAGAAGACACCTTTCTGCTGGCGTGGGATAAACGAATCAATCTCAAGGATTTAAGCAATGTCATCCAGAACAGAAGTGACAATAGTTTAGAAGCAATTGAATTACTAGTGCTTAGTGCTTGTAAAACTGCCGATGGTGATAGTCGTGCTAGCTTAGGCTTGGCCGGAGTAGCGATTCAGTCAGGAGCCAGGAGTACTATGGCTTCCCTATGGTTCATTGATGATGACTCTACCGCTAAACTAATGGCATCTTTTTACAAAGAATTAGCTGATTCTGGCGCAACGGTTACCAAAGCTGAAGCCTTGCGCCGTGCTCAAGTTAATCTTCTAAAAAGCCCTGGTTATCAAGCTCCATTGTTCTGGGGAGCCTATGTTTTAGTCGGCAATTGGCTGTAATCGGCAATTGGCTGTAATCGGGAATCGGGAATCGGGAATTGGGAATCGGGAATCGGGAGTAGGGAATCGGAACCCACCCCTAACCCCTCCCAGGAGGGGAACGGGAATCGGGAATCGGGAATCGGGAATCGGGATGAAGTTGCCTGTTGATGATATTTTCGTCAGAACTACCACTCGGAAGTTCCCTACTCCCTACTCCCTACTCCCTTCCCCTCCTGGGAGGGGTTAGGGGCTCATAAGGGTAGGTTTTTTACTTTGACCTCAGGTGTGGGGTATTGGGTGTGGGGTGTGGGGTGTGGGGGAGAAGAAAGCGATGCAGTGGCCTCACGGGGGTTTCCCCCACTCGCGCTTGGGTACAAGACAATGATGATTGAAGAGCGATGCAGCGCCTTCTTATCACCCACACCCTACACCCCACCCCCTACACCCCACACCTGAGGTCAAAGTAAAAAACTTACCCCTGTGAGGGGGTTAGGGGTGGGTTCCTACTCCCTGTTCCCTGTTCCCTTTCCTATACAACAATCAACTAGGGGTTTGAATGCGATCGCACGCAAACCGACTGAACCTAGGAAATCCTGCCAATCCCGTTCTAACCTCAAATCATCTGGTTTCTGGTACCGTAGTTCAGCTAAGGCTGTCATCGCATCATGCCAAATACCGTGACTCGCATAAATAGCAATACGCTCCCGTGGTGAACTAGCAGCCTTTAGCTTACTACTGAGGGTAGAGTTTGGTATGATGCGTTTTACTAATCCTTCCACCTTGGGATTCCCAGAGCGGCGGCGATTAACTACAACAGAGAACTGCCATCGATATACCTGGTCAGTTTCTAGAGGTTTGCTCAGGCGAACACGGACAATACCAGGAGTTCCAGATAACCGAATCGTTTCTTGTAGTACAGAGTGTTGGTTATCATCGAGCAGTACAAACTCCACCGTCAGTTCAGGAGTAGACTGTTTAGGAACATAAAACCAAAAGCTAGGAGACTCAGCTAAGGTCAGTGCTAAGAAAGACTTGGAATCACTACTACAGTTTCCCGTTGCCTCGACAATCTCTTTACTGCCAGGGACTATAGCAATCAGCTGATCCGAACACAGACCACGTGAGCCTCCTGATGTGCGTTTCGGTGGTCTGCCCACATCATCAAAGCTTTCCTGTTCTGTAGCATTTGGTGGGAGGAAATATAAACGTCCTCCAGCTGTTGTAATCTGATCAGGTCTACCATCACCGTCAAAGTCTAGATCTGGTTGAGCTGATTGGGTATCGGATTGGGAGAAACTGTTTGCGGGGGAGTTGGTGTTTAGGGCAACAGAGTGCGAACGCGCTCGTAGAGGGTAAATGGTGAAATTAAGTAGTACCCAGGCAAGGGTCAAGATCAAAGAAGGTTTGTACAACGCTAGCTTTTTGTTATACATACTCAGAGGTTTAATAAACGTTAATTTTTTTAAAGGAGTCCATAATCTTTATCAGTCCTTAGTCAGGGATTTTCTGCAAAGGTTTACATTTCTTATCAATTTTGGTTTCCCTAGCGATGCAGCGCGGTCTTGGGGAGGCAGCGCGGTCTTGGGGGTTTCCCCCATGAGCGACTGCCGTGGTTCCCCCCACTCGCGCTTTGCATCAAGACAGGGATTGGCCTACGGCCAGGCTACGGGAGCGGATATAGAGCATTTCTCAATCTATATGGAAATGCTCTATCTCAAGTGCTGAGCTCAACCTGGGTGTCTTTTCGTTTATGCCTTGAGGTTGGTAGCTATGAGGTAAGCATTCAGCCGTCAGCTGTCAGCCGTCAGCTTATTTTATTTAAAAGCACCTCAAGTAGCGTGCCCGTAGCCCATAAGTTTCTAACTAATAGCTGATAGCTAATAGCTGATAGCTGATAGCTGATAGCTAATAGCTGATAGCTGATAGCTGATAGCTGAATACTTACGCTATGAGAACGCGGCACTGGCTCCCCAAGACCGTAATGGTGCCCTTGACCTAGGCAAATTAAATTCGCCACGGGTCAAGCGCACCTCTGCATCGCTGATGACTGATTTATTGATAAAAAAAGTATTACATATCAATCCCGACTCATTTCTCTACTTGAATTAAAATTCATTCAATCTTTAAACAAATCACCTTTTTATCAAAATTATCTAAAAGAATTGGATGATAAATCTAGCTTTTATATTTGAGATGTAAACACAATCGTGATTAGTAAAGGCAACAAGCATGCATGCAAGAGGCAAGAGCTAATCAAGTATCTAGGGATTTTTGGTAATATAAAAAACTGTCATTCTTATTTACATTTGATTTAAACATGCTAGAAACTACGATGGCTCCACTTGTTGCCACTAACGCCAACGCTGATGGTATAAAGGGTATCCATCCTCCCTGGAGTAACAGACCATAACAGACTCCAGATAAGAGGCTGATACCAACAAAAACAGCAATTCCCAAGTAGGATGGGTAATGTAAACGCCAAACTAATAGGCCTCCCACCACAGACCAACTAGCAATCCAAAGCACTTCCCCCCACTGTGGCAACCACCAGAGCAACGGTCGTTTATCTAAAACAGCACTAATAATCTGACTACTCATCTGAGCGTGAATCATAACCCCAGGTATTTTGTCAGGCCATGGCCCTTTAGTATAGGGAGTCTGGTGTACATCCTTTAAATCTTTACCCACCCCAATCAAGACAATCTTATTCTTGACTAAATCTGGCAGTTGCGAGTCGAGTTTACCCTTGAGTAAGTCTTGGAGATTAACTTGTTTGGGATTCTTGGCACGATAATTAAGGAGTATCTGATATCCCATAGCATGTTTTGGCTCTAACTGATACCCACCAGCATTGTGTGGAAATTTCCGAAACACCACATCACCGATTTCTACATCCCCTGCTGAATTTCTCTTCATCGGCGGGACTTCCTTTTGTTCGGCTAGGTAATTCAGAGCCACTTGTAAACTTAGAGAGTAAGTAGTATTACAAGTATCCGAAGAGGGCATCGCTAGAAGTTGGCGGCGGATAATATGATCTGGGTCAGTAGGAAAATCACTAAAGCCGATCTGTTGTGATGCCATACCCGGTGGTGAAGCGATAGCAGAGTGATCAATACTTTTCATTTGGCACACCCCAATGAAACGGGGATTTTGTTTCAATTGAGTTGCTAAGTTAGGTTCAAACTCAAAGTCATGATAAATATCTAAGCCAATCACTCGCGGTTGATAAGGGTTGAGTTTCCGCAACACTTGTGCCAGAGCCCTATCGGATAATGAGGATAATGACCCTTTCGGTGACCAACCCATCTTTTTCTGATACTGAATATCTGGTTCATCCACCGCAATGACTAAAACCCGCTCATCCGGCTTTTCCGGTGGTCGCAGACCCATCAGATGGTCAAAAGCACGTAATTCTGATCCTTGTAACAGCCCAAGCGATCGCATTGTGATCACTACGATAGTGACCATCAAACTTACCAGTAAAACCCTTGGGAGTTTAGGATTCTCGGAGATTGGAGAAATAGGGTCGGGATTTCGGATAAAGTCTTCCCAAGTTGGCGGTTTCAGAGCAGGATTCTGAAATATTACTGGTAACCAACTGGCACAGGGATAGTTATCTTCTACCTCCTCCTGCAATCTTTTCCGGGTTTCCCACACTGAATCCGATAAGGATTTTTGCTTTGTGGCAAATGCGTTGAGAAAATACCTTAAAAACGTCTGAGCTACCTCATCTGGCACCCGTTCCCGCATGACCAGGGTTGTCGAGATTGGTAAACTAACCAATTCTGCTGCTAATCCTAACCCATCACAGGAATTAAAAATAGCCAATTTTAAACCATTTTCAATCGCATTGCTTAGACCATACTTTAACTCCTCAATGGTTAGGCTTTCATCTTCATTGATAAAAAATCGTCCTTGTAAATTATCTTTCTGGGTAAAACTATGACCAGCAAAAAACAATATATCCCACCTTTCATCCCATAATTCATGGCTTAATTCTTTTTTTTTGGGACTGATTAAAGGGACAATTTCTGCATCCGGTAATTCCTCCTGGAGTAATGCCAAATCCTTCTGGATATTAATCCCCGTGTCATCTCCCAGAATTGCCAATAGTCTGACTTTATTTCTAGATGGGTCGATTTCTTGGGAGGGCAAGGAAAATTCTGAACTACTGAAATTAACCTCAATATCACAATCGGACAAAACATCCCAGAGATGCCAAGGCAGTTGCCAAAGTTTGATATTATTAGTTTGAATAATAAACCGAATCTGGTCATTGGTCGATAAAGATTTTAACACTTGATCCCGGAAGCGTTGAAACTTTCTATCCGTTGAATTTAGCCAATTATTAATCGCTTCTTCTAAATCATGAGCTGAGTTTATAATTGAATAGTTGGTTATCTGTTCTGAGGGAGCTGTCAGTTTCCGATCCGGTGGATGCAGTTTTATTCTCCCTTGAGCACGATAGCTTAAGAGCCAACTGTCACACAATTGGTTAATCTGAGGTGCTGGTGGTAACCAACCGTCGATTTCTCTAGCCATTAAATTATTTTCATTGGCATCAATCCCAATTTTTAGGATTACCCTAAAGCCCTTTTTAAAATCACCATTAACTATTTTTAATGTTACTAGTTTCGTCATTTTTAATCCCCTATAATTCAATTGAGAATTGAGAATTGAGAATTAAGAATTAAGAATTAAGAATTCTGCCTTATGCCTTCTACATTCTACATTCTGCCTTCTACATTCTACATTCTACATTCTGCCTTCTACATTCTGCCTTCTACATTCTGCCTTCTGACATAAAACCTTGGCCTATTGGCCACGCTACGCGAACAACCTCACAACCTTTAACTTTCAACCTCACAAACTTTAACTTTCAACCTCACAACTTTCAACCCTAAAGTTTCAACCCAAGATAGATTACAATACAAACTCTTTGGAAAAGCTGGCATCTCCCAGTACTAGTTTTACCATAAACCTATCCCCCTTTTCACCATTCAACTCTAATTGAATCCAATTATCAGCACTTCTCGACTGAGCCGACAAGAAAATTTCTTCCTGCTGATCAAGTACTAGCAATTCGAGATTAGGTTTTAGATATTTACTCTTAGTAGGATACACCCGTAAGTGAACATTAATTCCCCCATCTGCTTCAGGTATGAGAGTAACCATAAATGCTACTTGGCTCCCATTCAGTTGCATTTCTAAATCAATTATCTTAACTCGCCTGATCCCAGCTTGGGGATGATTTGGGTCAAGTTTTCCCAAACTGACAGCGGCTTGGCGACGTAAGTCATTATCGTGAGTAGTATTGATCATGTCAGCAAGCAATGCGATCGCCTCTAAGTTACTATGACCAATTTCACCCAATAATTCTATAGCGGGTAAGTTAGTTTGTTTACTGCTATTGGTTTTTAATAGTTTAATAATTGCGGTCACAGCTTCAGGGATATTTTCAGAAAAAGGGGAAGATGCTGAAGAATTATCCTTGAAACTATCTTTCAAACCAGTGGGTTGAGACCGGTAAGCTAAGCTTAGAGTAGGTTCACCATTAAGTGCTCGAATTTCCTCAACAGTTTGCCAACCAGCCTCCAGGAAATTATCCAGCCATGAGAGTAAGGTTATAGATGGCTTACGAGAGTAAACTAGGGAACGTTGTTTATATAATTCCTTGCGCCATTTAGAATTTGATACCAGTGCCTGCCACTGAGCAAAAGGAATATCTAGCCTCGGAGAATAAAGAGTTTCCTGGCTCAATTGCTTGATTAACGTTGTTGCTTCATCACAGGATAATGTTGCCATTGGCTTTACTGCCAGTTTGGGACTAGGAGCAAGTTCTTCCGTTACCCACATCACATTCAAATCTTCAATTAAATCTACCGCATCCACAGCGTAGGTTTCATCGATGATGTCATAGTTACCATGATCACGTAACTGTTGATAAGTGGTGTATCCCGACACCTGTAACCAGCATTCTTCTAAATTCAGTTGCATCGCCACATAATAATGACTAGCCCACTCAGGAATATCAACCCACTCTCGCGGTACTCGCAACGCTGTAAACTTGATTTCTTCACTAGGAATTAATACCAGTCGCATCTGGTTTAGCTCAACAGCTGTACCATTCACTACGTCCCAGAAACTTGGTAAATCCCCCAACTCTGGCCATACTAATGCTTTGTTTAGTGGTTTCTTTAGTGCTTTGTCTAGTGCTGTTTCTAGTAAATTTGGTTCTGTTAAATTTGCTTCTGTTAAATTTGCTTCTGTATCCAGATAGCTTAAAAACGTATTCAGACAGAGACAATTGAGATACGCTCGCCAACGAGCAGCTTGATTAGAATAACCTTGAGCTTGGGTTTGGTCCCATGCTTGTTCTCGTTCTTCTGGGGAGAATTCTATCAACAATTGGTCTGGGTGTAGGAAAGCTACATCCTCTAAACGTAATTTCATTGACTCATCTCCTTTTTGGTTAATCGTTAATTGGTATTTGGGATATTTGGTGTTTTCACGTTTCACGTTTCAGGTGTCACTTTGGCTAGATTGGTTTTGCCTGTTTCCTGATCGAGATTGCTCTAGTAGTGCCTGATTTTGCTGGATCCACCGCTCAATAAATTTAGCGATCGCTGGTTTAGCTGATCTAAAGTTAATCAGTTCTATAGACAATTTTCTCTCAATCAATACCTCAAATCTTGGTTGAATTGCTTCCCTTAAATTATGGTTTATACTTAGGTTGTTTTTTTCTATAGTTCCAATGTTTATTTTTATTACTTTATCAATATTATCATCATAGATTTTATCAATAATTTTAGCAAATATTTCTTGACTATCAGCACTTAAATAAGCTTTTAGATAGTTATTAAAATAGTTAGCTTTCGTGGTTTTATTAAGGTGCTGTTTGATGTCTTTTGAGGTGAGAGTTTTGCTCATAGCATCCTGAAAATAAAAGGTGACGACTGCCTTCAAAATACGTTTAAAATAACGTTGAAACTGGCGAGCCACTTGATATTGCTTTTTAAACCCTAAAAGCTCGATAAAATCTTCTTGATTGATGCCTAGACCAAGCCAAAGTCTTAGGGATGTTTGAGCTAGCTGATCTAAAGCGGTAAATTCTTTTAAGATAATAGTCCTGACTTGAGTCAACTCATCCTTTTCTTCCTCTTGGATTACCACCTCTAAAGGATTAGATGCTATATCAGTAATTTCCCCATACTCATCCAAGGATACTGAATTCCTCTGTTGAGACATCCGCACTGCTTGGATGCAAATGGCTAGCATTTCTTCTATGTGCTGTTCCCGTAGGGTGGGCGTAGCCCATATGCTGTTCCCGTAGGGTGGGCGTAGCCCATGTGCTGTTCCCGTAGGGTGGGCGTAGCCCATATGCTGAGTCTCGATTCCTGAGTGCTGTTCGCCTAGGGTGGGCGTAGCCCATATGCTGAGTCTCGATTCCTGAGTGTTAATTGTTGAGTGTTGATTGCTGATTGCTGATTGCTGATTGCTGGTTGCTGAATAACGTATTACTTGTCTTAACCAATCTGAATCACTTCTTTTAGGGTTATTCCTCTTAAAATCAGCACTTTGTAACTCAGAGCTAACGATTTTAGTTAACCGATTTAACTGCTGATTGTAACGAGTAGCAATTTGGTTAAGCTGTTGCTGGCTTAAGAATTTAATTGGGGAGTTATTGCGAGTATTTCCCTTGCTGCTCGGGGGATACATCTCGTTAAAGTAGTCTTTAAACGATTGCCAAGCTAGACGATAATAGTTTAACTCTTGATTAGTGATTCCATAGTCTTTAAGTGCCTGATCAAGTTCGGTTTTATCCAAATATCGCAACAAGCCATAATCAGAAAATTTGATAGATTTTAACCTGAGTTCCTTTGCGACTTGATTTCTAATAATTCGCTTGAGGGCATTGAAAGCATAGCCATTGATAGAAGACTTAGCATAAAAATTAAATCCTCTGAGGAGTTTAGCTGGCTTGCTGGCTGCTTCACTAGCAATGATGAAACATTCCTCTACAGGATAATGTAACGCAATATTATGAGATTTACTCAACTGATGGGCGATCGCTTGAGCTGCAGACCAACAAACAAACTGTAGGTAATTGAATAAGAGCTGATCAGATAACGTTAACAATAACAGATAAGCTCTAATCACCCCGATCGGAAGATTAGTAATGGATAAAATCCGGGAAATATCAGATGCTTGTCTCAACTGATATAAGAAGCAATCAGCCCACTGGGCTTCGCTCCTGTCTGGCTCATACTGGACTAGATGTGCCATGAAAGCCTCTAATCTAGAATTAGATTGAAAAACCGCTTCGAGCCCCCTATCACCTTGACGGTCTTTTAAATAAATAGATGTCGAAAACGGTTTAATACCTGAGTTGTTAGTAGGCATTGATTCTTTACCCTAGCTTCTAGTAGCGCTTTACCTTAACTCCTAACTTAAATCGATTCATCGCTCAAACAACTAAGTAGAAGGAAACCTCATTATCTACTTAGTACCTAAGCTTAGGGGTTATGCAGCTTGTATCTAAAATAACTACATAACATTTGATAATCGAAGATTATGCTCAAGGGTAACTTAAGCCATTATCCCTACCCATCAAGACGAGGGGTAATCATGGGTAATCGATTTGCCGTAGCCACCAGCCAATCCCTAGCCACCCTAGCTGGTATGGAAATGTTTTGGGCTGGAGGCAATGCTGTAGATGCTGCTATAGCCACAGCGATCGCATTGACAGTGGTTGAACCTACCTCTAATGGTATCGGTTCTGATGCCTTCGCCTTAGTATGGGATGGTAGACTCCATGGGATCAATGGCTCTGGCAAAAGCCCTCAATACCTGACCCTTGAGCATTTTGCTGCCATGAGTCACATTCCTGCTATCGGCTGGTTATCGGTAACGGTGCCAGGAGCGGTATCAGCATGGCGTAGTTTGTGGCAACGGTGGGGAAAGCTACCCTTTGAGCAATTGTTTGCCCCAGCCATTCGATACGCCGAAGCGGGATTTCCGGTCTCCCCAGTCACAGCAAGAGCTTGGAAAAAAGCCGAAGCTCTGTATCTCTCCCTGACTAGACCAGAGTTTGAACCATTTAAACAGGTATTTTTCCCTAACCAGCGCGCACCAGTAGCTGGAGAGGTATGGGGGAGTAAGGATCATGCTAAGACCTTGAAAGCGATCGCAAACAGTGGTGTTGAAAGCTTTTATCAAGGGGAAATTGCTGATGCGATCGCAAACTTTGCCGCTAGCACTGGTGGCGTGCTGACCAAAGCTGACCTAGCTAGCCACCAAGCTGAGTGGGTAAATCCGATTTCAACTAACTATCGTGACCTGACCGTATGGGAGATTCCCCCCAACACCCAAGGGATGGCGGCATTAATGGCATTGAATATAATCGAAGGTTTTGACTTAAGCCACTATCCCCGTGAATCAGCCCAAAGCTACCATCTACAAATCGAAGCCATGAAGCTAGCGTTTGCTGATGTTCACCGCCATATAACTGACCCTCGGTTTATGGAAGTCCCAATCGAAAAGCTATTAGACCATGGGTATGCAACAGAACGCCGTAAGTTAATTGGGCAAGAAGCGATCGCGTTAGCAAAACCCGGTTTACCCAAAGGTGGGACAGTTTATCTAGCAGCAGCAGATGGGGAATTAATGGTATCCTTTATCCAATCGAACTTTCAAGGCTTTGGGAGTGGGATTGTTATTCCTGGCACTGGGATTGCCTTGCAAAACCGAGCCTTAGGGTTTACCCTAGAATCCGGTCATCCTAATCAAGTCGCACCAGGTAAGCGGTCATATCATACCATTATTCCCGGTTTTCTGACTCAAAATGGTCAACCTCTAGGGCCCTTTGGAGTTATGGGAGGCCCCATGCAGCCTCAGGGACATGTACAGGTAGTGGTTAATCTGGCAGATTACGGGATGAATCCTCAAGCTGCTCTAGATGCTCCCAGATGGCGATTTGTGGATGGGTCACAAGTCCTGTTGGAACAGACTGTACCCCGTCATATTGCTCTGGAGCTAGCTGAGATGGGTCATGATATTCAGGTTATGGCTGATAGCATAAATTTTGGTAAAGGTCAAGTAATCTTGCATCAGTCAGGGGTTTTGGTAGCGGCATCTGAACCCCGTGGTGATGGATTAGCGTTAGCAGGGTGAAGGGGTGTTGACAATCCAACTAATGTTTAAGAAAAGATTAATAGCGCTGTTGGCTATATCTAGCACTACGGTTATCTTAACTATGGCTACAGGGATAGTCTATCCAGTAACCATAGGACGCTCACATTCTCAACAACCATTGCTAGCCCAGTCGTGGCAAGAGGCTCAGCTGACTCAACTTATTTCAGGTCATCGCTCAGATGTTAATTCTCTCGCCATTAGTCCAGATAGCAAAACCCTAATTAGCAGCAGTAAAGACAAAACCATCAAGTTCTGGAATCTCAGGGATGGTAGGCTACAGAGGACGATCAAAGGGTTTACCAGAACGCCCAGTGCTGTGGTAATCAGTGCAGATGGTAAACGTCTCGCTGCCGCAACAGAAAGACAAATTAATATCTGGAACCTAGAAACTGGAGCACCACCTCGTACCTTGAAAGGACATACGGGTATAGTCAGATCAATAGCAATTAGTCCCGATGGCAAAATCCTAGTAAGTGGCTCTCCTGACAAGACTGTGATGGTGTGGGATGTCCTCACTGGCCAAAGTTTAGGCACCATTACCGAGCATTCCGACTGGGTTACGGCTGTTGCCATTAGTCCCGATGGAAAACATTTGGTTAGTGCCAGTGGCGGATCAGATCGTTCCATCAAGATTTGGGATTTATCCACCCTAGAATTGCGGCAAACCATCTCAAAACAACCTGGTCAAATTTCTGATATTGCCATTAGTGAAGATAGCAACATTCTAGTTGCTAGTGTTGATAAAACTGTCAAGTTGTGGGATATCAACAGTGGCGAAGAATTAGCTATTCTCGAAAGTCACTCCGCACCAATTCTCTCCATTGCCATTAGTGAAGATAGCAAAACTATCGCTAGTGCTGGTAGTGATAAAACTATCAAGCTGTGGGATGTAGAGAGTAGACAATTGCTGCGCACTCTATCTGGACATGATGGCTGGGTTTGGTCAGTTGCTATTAGTCCAGATGGAAACACTATCGTTAGTGGTGGGGAGGATGGTACGATCAGAATTTGGTCGTTAGTCCTTAATCCAATTAGTTTTGAGTCAAAGAGTAATGTATCGTCCTGATAATCCCCTACATTGTGGAGCAAGGGTATGGATTGAGACTATCTCGGATTATAAAGTGATCTGAAATGTCTAAGGTATCAGTGATCCGAACTTTCGGACATAATATAAATTAAAAATTATCGATATCTTGCTTATCAATCAGCCAGCCATTTATCCATGCCCGTATCTAGCACTGTGTGGACTAGTATTTGATTATTCGTTACTAGCAATAAACCGAATGTATAGTGAGTAAGTAATAGTTGAGATCATTAACTGAAAAATTACTTGATAATCTGGTCAAGGATATCACTTTTCACGATTCCCCTAGCACACTGGTTTTGAATCCCCGCTCCCCTCACAAAGGTTTAAAATTGGGTGACGTACTCCCGACGTTGCCCTAACGGGACAACGCGGGCTTCTTGCCAACACCAGGTATCCCTATCGGGCTTTGCCCGACGCTACGCGAACGGTTACTCGGCAAGCTTTACTGCTGACGGGACGCCCCACCGCCAAATTCAATATGTTTATTGCCGCATTCACATCACGATCCGCTGTAAACCCACAGTGAGGACAAGAATGGATGCGGTCTTTTAATTTTTTAGGGACTTTCGTTCCACAATTGGAACAGTTTTGGCTGGTATTTCTGGGATTCACTGCCTTCGTGATTAGTCCAGCATTTAAGGCTTTGACTGATAAGATAGACAGAAATTGACCCCAACCAGCATCTAATATAGATTTAGCTAATTTAGTTTTCGCTAAACCTTTAATGTTCAACTTTTCATGAGCTACTAAATCATGATTGTTTAGTAATCCCTTTGCTGTTTTAAAATGAAAGTCTTTCCGAGTGTCAGCAACTCTTTTATGGGCTTTGCCTAATTTGCTAACAGCCTTTTTCCTGTTGTTACTACCTTTTTTAGACCGACTAACAACTTTTTGGATCTTCTTTAGCCGTTTTTGAGCCTTTCGATAGTATTGGGGTATTGGTACCTCTGAACCATCAGACTTAACAAGAAAAGACTTGAGACCCATATCTATCCCAATGGGATTTTCAACGCTATCTACTGGGATAACCTCTGGAACACTATCATCTTGGATTGACAACGTAACATAGTAGCCATCAGCCTTTCGGGTTATGGTAGCTGTTTTGATTTTGAATCCTTCTGGGATAGGTCGGTGATAAATCATCTTGACTTTGCCAAATTTTGGAAGAGTCAAGATGTTGCCATTTATAGGATTCTTGGATAGAGAAGGAAAAGTAAACGACTTGTATCTATTTTTACTTTTAAATCGAGGTCTTCCGCTCTTTTTCCCATTACTATCTCCCTTAAGAAACCGCTTAAAAGCCAGATCTACTCTCTTTACGCAATCCTGTAATACGTGAGCGTGAATATAACTATACCAAGGTCTATCTTTCTTTAGCTGAGGTAGAGTTTTCTTCTGGGAAAAGTAGTCAGGGTTATTTCTTAGATCTGGTAAATGACAAACAAGGGGACAAGAATTAATAGGACAGCGATTCTGCTCAAACCAATTAAACCTGTCTGCCAACAAATAGTTGTACTGATGACGCAACATGTCCAGCCATTTCTCTACTTTTGCAATTTGCGACTTTGCCAGTCTTAATCGGTATTGATATGCATATCTCATTTTTGTACTCTTGCTTATCGACCTATTGTTAGTCTAACATTTGGGGATCCATATGACAACCCAAAATACCGAAAAGATGAAAGATAAAAAGTTGATAGTCAGAGTAACTGAATTTGAAAAACGACAATTAAAACAGGAGGCCGATAAGAGAGGGATGACCCCCTCTGAGTTGATTAGAAGCTTGATAGCTCGTTTCCCTATCCCCCAGGATTCCTAATTGGTGACTCCGTTTCACTCCATCACCGGGCTATCCTTCCCGACGCTGACCAAGCACGGGTACAGCGCGGGGCTGCCGCCCTAAAGCTCAATTTTTGATAAGCTAGAGCCATTGGGAAAAATTTGTGAATAATCGATCACCTTCTCAGGAAAAGACACCTTTATTAGACGCTCTGCGGGCATCAGCCCACAAGCCCCACGCTGCCTTTTATGCACCAGGACACAAACAAGGGAAGGGAATACCTGAGCCATTAGCGGATTTGTTGGGAAAATCAGTATTTCGGGCTGATTTGCCAGAATTACCGGAGTTAGATAATCTTTTTGCTCCAGAAGGGGTAATTCAAGAAGCCCAAGACCTAGCAGCAGCAGCCTTTGGTGCTAGCAAAACTTGGTTCCTGGTCAACGGTTCTACTTGTGGGGTAATGGCTGCTATAGTAGCCACCTGCTATACCGGGGAGAAAATCCTATTACCGCGCAATATCCACCAATCCGCGATCGCAGGATTAGTCTTGTGTGGTGCTATCCCGATCTTTATTAACCCCGAATACGACCCATCCACAGACTTGGTTTATAGCATCACCCCAACTGCAGTTAACCAAGCCCTGACTGAACATCCGGACACTAAAGCGGTGATGATGGTGTATCCAACCTATCAAGGAATCTGTGGTGACATAAAAGCGATCGCTAAAATAGTTCACCAACATAATATTCCCCTACTGGTGGATGAAGCCCATGGACCTCACTTTGCCTTCCATCCCGATTTACCTCTTGATGCCCTATCAGCCGGAGCCGATTTAACCGTACAATCAACTCATAAAGTACTCGGTGCCATGACTCAGGCATCGATGTTGCACATTCAGGGCAATCGCATTGATGCTCAGCGCTTGAGTAAAGCATTACAGCTAGTTCAATCCACCAGTCCCAGTTACTTACTACTTGCTTCCCTAGATGCCGCACGACAACAAATGGCACTCCATGGAGAACGACTAATGAGTCGTACCTTGCAGCTAGCCCAGGATGCCAGAAGTAAAATCAGCCAAATTCCTGGATTATCAGTTTTAGAACCGATAAAACCCCTAAGATTCCAAGCCCTAGACCCAACTCGCTTAACCATAAGAGTGACAGAATTAGGATTAAGCGGATTTGAAGCCGATGAAATTCTTCATCAACAGCTTCGTGTCACAGCCGAGTTACCAACACTTCACCACTTAACCTTTATCATTAGCCTAGGCAATACCGAAACAGATATTCAGCAACTTGTACAAGCTTTCACCAAACTTGCCCAAAATAACGACAATTCCTCCACCGAGCAACCTGCCTTCTGTAACCTACAACCGGCAACTGGCAACCTGCAACCCTTACTCTCCCCCCGTGAAGCTTTCTTTGCTCCCACCCAAACCCTACCGGTAACCGAAACCATAAACCGGATTAGTGCCGAATTAATCTGTCCCTATCCACCAGGAATACCAGCCCTAATGCCAGGAGAACAAATCAAATCAACTACTATTGAATACCTCCAAAAAATCCTAACCTTAGGTGGTCAAATCACCGGTTGTAGCGACCCCAGCCTCCAAACCCTAAACGTGATTATTGAGTAGTATAGTAGTTTTAAATTAGGTGAGGTACCTCGTGCTGGCTTAATGGGAGTAGGGAGTAGGGAGTAGGGAGTAGGGAGTAGGCATTGAGAGAGGCATTGGGGGTTTCACCCCTTAATAAAGAGGGAATAAAATTGAATGTACCTCATAAGTATTATCAACGCTATAATCTTTGTAAATATTTATGGTTATTCCAGACAAAGTGATGCTAATTTGTAATAATATTGATCTCCTATTTAGGATAATAAAATAAATTATAAAACTCTCAAAAATAGACACAGTAATCGTTTGAGACGATTACTGTGTCTATTAAAATTAAAAAAACAGCCTAACAGGTAACGAATAACGAATAACGAATCGCTGTATTTATAATACTCTTTATGTGTTCTATACCTGAAGTGGTTAGTTTAATAAATCAAAATAACTAAAGGAAAAAAAATACCCCGAAACCTAAATACCACAAATGTCATCCCCAATTTGGCCATACATTACTCCTGGAATCCCAGATCACCTCTTTGAACGCCTACCCGGTATTCCCTTAAGTAAGCGAGAAGTCAGACTGCTGATCATTTCTGCCCTACGACTAGGAAGCCAAGACCGGTTGTGGGACATCGGTGCTGGAACCGGTACCATTCCTGTAGAAATTGGACTACTGTGTCCCAAAAGTGAGATTATTGCCGTAGAACGGGATGAAGAAGTAGCCAACCTGATTCGACACAATTGCGATCGCTTTAATGTCACCAACGTAGAAGTCATCGAAGGTAACGCCCCAGAATGTCTCAAAGATCTACCATTGAAACCCCACCGAGTTTGCCTTGAAGGAGGACGACCAATCAAAACTCTACTCAAAGAAGTCTGGCCCTATCTACAATCTCCAGGGAGGATAGTCGCAACCACCAACAATCTAGAAGGACTCTATGCCATCTCAGAAGGTTTAGCGGAGTTACACGCTCGCAATATCGAAGTCGTTCAGTCAGCCGTCAATCGCCTAGAGACACGGGGGAATTATCAAACATTTGCAGCAGTTAACCCCATTTTTATTCTTAGTGGAGAGAAGTTAGAGTAAGCAATAGACCCATTTAGGGAACAAAATTAACAATAATATAAATAACCTGTTCTTGTGTGAGAACAGGAGTGTCAAAAAAAAACGTCATATGCCCTGGTTACGGATTTTTAGTGGAATAGTTGCGATCGCCCTGGCAATGGGGATGATCTTACTTGGGGGATGGTATTTTACCATCGGCTTCTGTGTCATTGTCTATTTAGGTCAGTTAGAACTTTTTCAACTAGTCAAAGCAAAAGGCATGGTGCCAGCAACCAAAAGCACCATGTTTGTGTCTCAGCTACTACTAATTACAGCTACGATTTCACCAACCCTGGCTGATGCGGTGTTTCCCATTGCTGGAACATTTATTTGCTTTTACTTACTCTTCCAACCCAAGATAGCAACCATTGCGGATATTGGGGCTTCCATATTAGGTTTACTCTATGGTGGTTATCTGCCCGGCTATTGGGTCCGTCTGCGAGTGGGTTTGACTGAAACGTCCTCCCTAGCTAAAGATGCTACAGTGGCCGCTACGAACCTACCCAGCAGTGGATACTGGTCTAATTTTTCGATTAATCTTAGTCACCTACCTGCTGGGTTAAGTACAACTCTCCTAGCATTTAGCTGTATTTGGGCAGCAGATATCGGAGCTTACACCTTCGGCAAATTTTTTGGTCGCACTCGCCTTTCTATCATCAGTCCTAAAAAGACTGTGGAAGGCGCTATATTTGGCCTTGTCAGTAGTATTGCTGTAGGAATCGCAGGAGCTTGGTATCTGAATTGGCCGTGCTGGCAGTTGAGTGGTATGATGCTCGGAGTCATCATTGGTGTAGCTAGCCTCTTAGGAGACTTAACGGAGTCCTTAATGAAACGGGATGCTGGAGTCAAAGATTCCGGGCAATTAATTCCTGGTCATGGTGGCATTTTAGACCGAACAGACAGCTATGTGTTCACTGCGCCTTTGGTCTATTATTTTGTCACTCTGTTACTACCACTGTTACCGAGCTCCCTTTAGTCTTCTGTCAAGGGAAAAATTTATAGCGGTTTCCAACGAGCGTAGAATACACATTAGCCTCTGGGAAATTCCGAGTGCAATCACCGGCTGTAATAATCGGAATAAAAACCTGAAAACCGCTATAAAAGTGTATAAAAGTGCATTCTGGATTGGGTAGACGGTAGAAACCACAGATGAGAAGATGGGAGGTAATGGTGCTACATATCAATGCAACTTGGGATAACTATGATGTCCGGATCATACCGGATTATAATTAATTTAGGCAAAGACAGAACCAGCAAATGGTTTTTCGGTTTAAACCCAGCTTGGTGCTAATGACTTTGGTGCTAATGACTAATCAGTAATTACGCTAATCACTAATTACGATACTAATTAATTAAGATGATTAGTGAGATGATTAGTTACTAGTGTTATTGTTTAGTTCGATTAGAGCCGAATGAGCTACTTCTAGGCTTAGGCGGACTTGTTGGATAGAAGACAAAGAGTGCCACTGTTGGGATTTAACTGAACCACTGACATTCATGGAGTCTGAGCTACTGCGCATGGCGTAAGCCCACGGACGAGCTAACACCAATAGATCGTCTTCTGTCCAGTTTTGTAACAATGGCTTGACACAAAGCACAAGTTGCTCTGCTAAGGACAAGTTCTTGTCAACAACCTCTTGGGCTCTAGAAGCGATCGCTTCTAGCCATTCGGTAGGCATGCAAGACGCACATCCGTTAGCTAAAGCTGTCTTCAATGAGTCAATGTTGGATTCGATGGTTGATTCGATAGTTGATTCGAGCGGTAATTCCCAACACTGATTTAGTCGCTCAAAAAAGGCAAGAGAAGCTTGAGCAATTTCCTGGTCATCTTGGATTTCCTCGATGGAGAAACCTCCTTCTAGCTCAGCAAAATAAGCTTCTGCTTCTGGATGAGTTGGATCCCAAGGATAAAACTCCTCTTCTGGTTGTAATAGTAATTCTAGTAGTTCTTCTTGGATTTGAACCGAAGTATCCTCAAAATCTGATTGTTGATGTTCTTGATATTGAATAGCTTGGCTGTTCATAATGCCCCTCCTGTTTGGGTTAGTAGATGAAACCTGACATAAAATAGCTACATCAATTTTTGAGGAAGTTCCGCAACAGCTGAAAAAATAATCTGGACTTCTCAGTTTTTTTTAATTCCCATGGCAACAGCACTTTCGTTCCTCAACTTATGTGTGATACTAGTGAGCTATTGAGAGACTCCCTGAGGAAGACAGCCACTAGTTGCCATTTGACTCTAACCAGTATCCTTGTGAAACTCCCATTGTTAACAGCATATTGTTAACAGCATAGTTAACAGCATAAGCTCGACTTTATCTTCGGCACGAGGATAGTCCTACTCAAGATTCTGGGGAGTCAATAATAAACTCAAAGATCTGACCACGAGGACCACCAAACTTAAGCTGAATACCCGACCTTAGCTGAACTTCCTGATGATGAACAGTTTTCCAACCATTATCGATTAATATTCTCGTACCATTACGAGAAAAATCCCTCAAGAAGTAAGTTGGATCCGAGCCTTGGTCAGTGAAAGCATCACGGCAGATAATTTCAGCATGTTGCTTACTAACACAAACTTCGGGAATCACCAAATCGTTGTGAGATTGTAAGCGTCCCACTCGCATCAATCCACCTCGAATCGGCCAGACCTGATCAGTTTTTCCTATGGAACGCAAAGACGCAGTTGGGGGTGGACTTTCAAGCCAGCTTGAGGTGATGGTGGGCAGTTCTGTAATTCCTTCTCCCACCGGTTCGATTAACTCCCCGTCAAACTGAGGATGCATATAAAGGATAGGCAAGGTCCAGGCTGGTTGGTTAAACTTGTAAAGGGTCAACATGTGCTGTCTGGCCACAGCTACAGCATGGTCAATTGGCATGCGCTCCGCCAAGGCTTGGGCGAATGCTTGAATAAAACTCACGGCTTCTTGGTCAGCAATGGAGTCCCGCATCCCCAAAACTGCTGGGACACCATGGTGAATGAGCACCTCAGCTAAACTACTACGGGGAATGGTTTGGGAATTCACTTGGTCAGGTTTAGCACTCCAACAGGCATTGAATACAGCTAAGGCAACCTGGGTGCGCACCAGAACCTGAGCCAATTCCGTACCACTAATTTTCGCATCCGAGCGTAAAAATAGCAAACCTCCGTCTGGTGCGCTTTCACCATGACCAGCATAGAATAGGATGTTATAGGCACCAGTTTCGAGTGCTTTAATCAGTTCAGCTGGTGTCGGTTGTATTAGTTTTGAGACATTGCAGGTAACTGGTGGAACGGATTGGTTTCTAGAAGTTTGAGCGGCTCTACCAGCTTGAAGGGCATTTACCAAGGTAGCCGCTTCTTTTTCGAGATCCAAATTGGTAGTCGAACCATTTAATTTTTGAACCTTCTCTCCTAGAACTAACAAAATATTGAGAGCCTGGTGGGAGCACAGGGGTTCGAGGGCGTCTACATCACTAGTTGTGCGGCTAAACAGGATTTGCTGAGAAAGGGAAATTGCCTGTTTACCCGCCATGGGTTGCATAATTTCCCAGGGGAGGGGAATGAAATCTGGAGCGCGGACTTCCAAGCGCAGGCGAAGGGGTTTATTTTGTCCCAAGGCAATGCCTTGACTTCGTTCGAGGGCATTGCGAATTGAGCCTTGAAACAGCCACTGCCAGAGGTCAATGCCCAAACCTTGCATCAAACGACCACTGTAGCTAATCTCCGGACCTGTAGCACCGTTTTGATTCTCTGAGGGCAAAGTGGTCGGATAGTGGTTGTGATGACCACTAATCGGCACATGGTTTGAAAATGGGGAAAACATTTCCTGCCAACCCAGCCAGGACTGAGTCATGTATTCAGACCAAGTAGAATCATGATGAACCATACCCCCTGGGTAAGGAGCTTTCAGCACCCAGATAGCCAAGTTTTCTCTGCCAGCGGCAGATAGACGAGCGATCGCTAAACTGAGGCAAGGATTTTCGATACCAGACATTAAAGGTTCATCATTATAGGGAATATACCGATGTGAGGATCAGTCTATCGAGTCTCGGGTAGTATTGGTGCTATCAATAATGAGGAATTGGTCATTAGTAGGACATCATTAGTTTCCAGTTCTTAGTTGAGGAGTTGAGTGGTTAGTCAGAAAGCTTTGCTTAGCATTCACTTAAAAGCGATAAGCTTTTGACTACTTACTCAAGACTTAAGGAGATTGAATAGGTCGAGGAGAACTAGACGGAGGCGTATTTTTCTTACATTGACTGGCTTGGGTAGGGGTTGGTGTAAAATTACGAGCCATCATAGGTAAAATCTCCTTTTCTCTTATCCATCCTTCCTGTCCCTGTGACACCAAGGTAGCAGAGGGTTTAGTCTGCTTAGAGTTTAACGGTACTGAGGATGAGCCAACTTTGGGGGAGCTAGCCATTTGATCCGATGGAATATCAGTTGTGTTGGTTCCGGGTGAGCAAACTCTTAATTTAATCCACCAAGTCTCTTCCTGAGGATACCTTTTTCTGGCAATAACCTGCAAAACGCTACCAGCAGGAACTCTCCCAAGGATTGATTGCTCTTGAGGGTTAACCAAAAGTTGTACAGTTTGACCCACTGTTCTAATAATATCTTGGTTTTTAATTAAGGCAGCTCGCTTAGCAGTGCTCCCGGAGTCAGGGGTTTGTCCTGGGATAGCTTTAGTTTCTGGACTCTGTCTAGGGGTGGTTTTAGAACCGGTTAGTTCTTGCCCCTTACCGAGACTAAAAACCCCACTCAGGAAGCGATTTATCTGTCCACTCGCCTTTAGACTCAACACTGGACTCAACAGATAAACGACTACCCCCCCTAACACCAACAGCACGAATATTCCCAACAACAGTCTGCCAGTCTTCTCAGGAGAGGTTGAAGCTGAATAATTAGGATTTTGGTCACCAGAGGCTTCCCCATCTTCGATCATGTTAAGTGTGAGCAACGCTGTTTTTTGTTCATCAATAGAAGCGGGTTGCTGATCACTCTTAACCTTTAACATGACCGTATTGTTGGTCTCGAGATTGCCAATGGATTCTAGCTGTGGGGGTGATAGTTGGATGGGCATCGAAGGTTGGCTTGGTGTGACTTGACAGTAAATCAACCCCACCGTGACATTGTCGTGGCCGTTTTTGGTATTAGCAAGTTCAATGATTCGTTCTGCTGCTTTTTTGATATCAATTTGACCGTCGAGAATGGGCAGGATTTCTGTTTCCCAGTACTGCTCGACTCGGTCATTGTCACTAAGACCATCAGAACACAGCAGAAACACACAATCTTCATCCAACACCAAGCGCTGTACAGTCGGGTGTAGTGTGGTTGATGAACCCATCCCTAAAGCTTGCACTAGGGCACCAGATGTTGGTTGTTGTAGAGCATGTCGGTAAAGGGTATATCCAAGCCGCACTTCTCTCGTGGCTAAATCATCATCTAGAGTAACTTGGTGACAACCATGGCGACTCACCCAATAGATTCTGCTATCCCCGACATGGGTAATGTATATTTCATGGGCATGGGTTCTAGCCATGACCAAGGTTGTGCCCATACGCTGCCGATCAAATCGGTTCTCATGATCATTGCGTTGGCTAATGGAGTCATTGGCAGCACAGACAGCATTTTCCAATTCCAGGCTTAGAGTGGTTGGGTTCCACACCTCCAGTTTAGCTGGCAGTTGTTTGAGCTGTTGTCGCAGAGTGTCAATTGCCAGTTGGGAGGCAATTTCACCACCTGCTTGTCCACCAATGCCATCGCAAACCATTGCGATCGCTTCTTTACCTCTCGAAGAGCTAATTAGCTTACCATTAGTAGGGTAGCAAGCGTCTTCATTGTGGCTACGACCCGGACCGGTATCGGTACGAGTGAGAGTCTTATAGGTTCTCGATTGCCATGAACGGCATTCAAACAACCCTTTCCCCAGTAATGCTAACAGCTGCTCTGATGTCTGGATCTGTCCTTTTGTAAGCTGGGAACAGAGTTGTTGGTAAAACTCACTAATCACAGGGGAAGCTCCCTGAAGCAGTTGTGACCACAGCTGACCCAGCTGTTTTAAGGTTGGTGCTGGCGTTTGATCACGCTGCAATTCCAACAACCTTAGCAAAGCTCCTTCCACCCGCACCAGGTTTGATTTCAGTAAGCTAGACGCTACCCCTTCTCGGCTCAACGGTTGCCATAGTGAAGCCCATTGCTGCAGCCAGTTGAGTTGGCGTATTGGTGAGGCATCTTTCCAGACGCTGGTCAGTTCTGGTGACAGTTGTCCAAGATTATTAATGTTCCCTGTTCCCTGAATTGGTACTCCTTCGAGTAACCAAATCTCTTTGTTATGCCTTGGCTTCGGTGTTAGCAGACCATACACTTGAGGCAGGTGTAATCCATAGGAAACCAGTCTCAAGTATGGGGTTATGGTTTGAGGAATCTCTAGTGGGGTCTCTGGCGGTACCGCTGGTTGAGTATCTAAAAGAACACGAGAGTGAATCAGGAGGTAGCGCTGAGCAATAAGTTCTCCCGGTTGATCGGCTTTTATGCCTGACCCAATAGCCCACAAGTATCGTCTGAGCAGCGGCGTGCGACATTTTTGGCAGAACTTGTTGGTCTGGGGATTGGGAGCCTGACATTGATGATTTGGGCAGTGGAGCGTTGCCGCCGGATTGTCCATGAAACTCTTTGCTGCTAAAGATAGCCTGATGGAACCGGGTTAACATTAGCACAGCTTTCTTTGAAGGAATTATGTGCCCACAAAGGAAGTGCCAAAATCAGCCCATTGATTAAAGATTGTAGCGCTTGACTTACGGGCTGGTTAATGTTCTACTTCTATAATGAATGAGTTGCGCTTAAACATTCGTTCGCAGCAATGGTTACCGAGCGGGTCTATGGGGAAGGTCAGAATTAAGTTTTATGTATTAGTCATTGCGCAATATTGATGGCGTACCCTCACTCATAGCACTACTCTTGATTAGCTCAGGCCAGATCAGCAAAAAGTAGGTCCACCAAAGCAGAATTGGTATAGCAGCTAGTACTGTTATCCAGATGGTTTTGAAAACCACCCATATACTTAGTATGATACCCGATCCGGTCAATAGTATTGACCAGGGTTGGCACCACCAAGGCTTATAACTCCAGGGATTGAATTTCTTTTGTGTAGACAAGATTAGTCTTCTAAGCTACCACGTCTTACTTATTTGTATTAAGCAGAGGATTGATTAATAAAAGCATGGAAAGGTCAAGTAGAACCAGCTACATTGTGGCGGGGGATGAAGGCAGACAGCCGATAAGCGTTATTCGCTGCCGTTGTGACTTGGTTTAAAAGCACCTTGTCAGCCTATCTGCGCTTTTCCTAATTCTGAGGTTCTACTTGGGGCAACCCCATACTGTAATTAATCACTCTGCTTTCGGTATTGTAGCTAATTTGTCCATTTTGCAAAAGCGATCGCACAAGGTGTTCTAGGTCAGAACCGATACGACGGAGGTTGTATTCGGTTAAATCAAATCCGCTGTAGGATTCAACCAACTCATCGAACTTCCGGTAAACCTGCTGTAGAGCGTCTTCATTCCAATTGAACTCGTTATCGGGGTCTATGTCTAAGGTTAAGACATTATCGCTCCCGACTAGTTCGTTATTTTTTACCTCTGCTGTATAGATTCGGACGTGACGAGTGGTGGACTTTAACAGCATCTATAAACCTCCTGCACACAAACTATATTTTTTCATCTTTTTAGGCATTAGTCAATGGTCACCATGTGAATTCCGGGGCAAACCAATCAAATAATTTAATAGTAGGTTTCCCTGCAACCGTAGACAGCAGTCCGCAAGCTGCTGTCTACGGTTGCCGTGTGGGCCATTGGCGCTACTTGATGTGATCGATATCTATTTTTTTCATTTTAATAAGGTACAAATTGTTGGGGAATCCGGAGTCGTAATTCCGAAGTAATGATTGTTTTTGATTTAATACGGAGTATGGTTTTCCGGGACTGCTAGTAAAAAATGTACCTCATTAATATGATATTTATTAGATACGCCTGAGTTTTAGCAGTGGTCTCCACGGGGGAAGAAAAATGAACAATACATGCACTAATGGAAGATCCTGGTACTCTAAAGGGAAAAACTATATTAAGTAAAGTCAAACACACTAATCCAATGTCATAGCTAAAAAAAATGTCTGGTACCATGGAAGATATTGCTAGACAAGCCCACCAGGGTAGCGTGGTGGCAATTATTCAAACACTGAATGAACGATTAGCCGATTTTGGGGTGAGAACTAGAGCCATTCTGGCTGATGGGGTCTTGCAAGTTTTGTGTGAAGCAGCAAAACCAGAACAGCTGGAACAGTCGATTCTAGTCAGTCAAATCCAGGAAATTCTGGAAGAAATTTCACCGCGTAACATTCGTCGTGTCAGGATCAACAGCCGCATCGTGCGAGAGGAACAATTACTCTGGTTAGAAGAAATTAGCCGTGACCCAGACAATCAGCTGTTATGGTACGAAGACATAACCCTTACTAGGCCAAATTTCTTCAAGCAACTGGCTCAAACCTTCAACAATCGCCAAAACCTACCGAGCCAGCAACTGGCTCTAACACCAGGATTTTCCCGTCAACTGAGCCAAAAAAAACTACCGAGTCAGCAACTGGTCTTACCGCCAGCTTCTTACAGTCAACTACGTAAAAAAGGTCGATTGCGGCAAGGTGTTGTGATTGGGTTAGGTTTGGGTTTATTCCTGATCCTAGTAGGTTGGTTACTGAATGATTGGTTTGGGAGGGAAATCGAATCCCTAAACCCAACTCAAGCCGACCATTGGGCAAAAGACCCAGCCAATTCTTCTTCCGAGGGATCTTCTAGTAATCCAGACCCCCCCTTTACTAGGGACCCCTTTACTGAGGCAATGCGCCTAGCTCAAGAAGCAGCCGCAGCAGGCGAAAGTGTCGAAACCTCAGCTCAATGGTTAGATGTGGCAGCTAAGTGGGAACGAGCATCAAATCTAATGGAGACGGTAAAACCTGATGACCAACGCTACCAGATAGCTCGTTATCGGGTTATACTTTATCGAAAAAACAGTGAGGAAGCTCAAAAACAAGCTAGAAAGAAGCGCTCTTAGTTGTGTTGAATTGAAGTTTTAAATCAGTTTTGTTTAAAAAACGGTATAAAAAGGTGCTCAAGGTGTTTAATCGGTGTTCAAAGTTAATCAATTTCAATCCCAGAGGTGCGACCCAAGGCCGCGAGCAATCCCTCGCGGCCTTGGAAAGCGTACCTTGGAGAGATTTCTGCAGTTTCTCAATTCTCTCCTGGGTTTCCAGGTACTAGTAGTCTACCCAACTCAGAGGCGCGCGCCTTTTGGTATTTTTACGCTCTGTGCTTAGGTCGAAACTCCAAAAAGCCCTCACCCAATCTACCGATCAAAATTAATTGGGTAAACGAATCTCAAACAGTAACCATTTTGATATCGCGGTGCGCGCCCATTCGCGCCCCGCGTCGGGCTTTGCCTAAAAGCGCTACCCAAGGCCGTCAGCAATACCTCACGACCTTGGAGGCGCGACAATCACGGGAATTAAATTCGACGACTGTAAGCGCACCGGGGGCAAGTTTAACTCAACTGTGACGATTACATAATGGAAGTTGTGCCACCGACCCACAGCTTCTCCTCTAACCAGAGTGATGATTGAACGGGTGTGTCGGTCGGTTGTCGTAAAAAACTCCAATCTCTTGATCAAAAGCACTCTGATGCCGGGAACACTAATCCTAGCGAGATTACTGTTTTAACAGTAGTTGCTCTAGTCAAGACCAGTATTCACAAGTTGTGCAACAAGCATAATGGATGCAGAAAGCGCGATTTTTGCCCCAAGAATAAATTCCATCAACTCCCGTCTCTCAGGTACATTTGAACCAACCTTTAGCCAGGAGCATCAAGGTTCACTCATGCCTTACCCGATAGAGTTAGCTCAGATCGGGCAACAAATTGCTAAGACGATACTAAATACCTCAGAAACGCAAACTCTGTTGGCGATGCTCGCCCAGACTATAGGAGAGAGTTTTCAGGTGGATAGCTGTTTAATTGGGGGGCTGGCTAACCCTAGCACTATACCCGAACTAGCCTGGTGGCGTGCTGATCAACACCTCGACCCAGAACACCGATACTACAAAAATCCAGTGCAACTGCTGGAACTCTTAACCACAGAGCATGACTTAGGCAGTGACTCAGTACTGGCAATTTCAGATTGGCAAAAATCCGATGCTTGGTCTAACTTAGATTTGGGTGAACAAGTGCTATCTGCCAGGGCAATACTGAAGACCTCCACAAAGTTTCAGTCTGTAGTCAACGGGGTAATTGTTTTAGGAAAAGCCCAGCCTTACCAATGGACAAAGACAGAGCAAGAACAGTTAATTGTTGTATCCCAATGGGTATCGGTAGCAATTTCTCAAGTTCAGCTAACCCAGCAAGTGAAGGCTGCTACTCGAGACCAAACTCTGCTCAACCAATTGAGTCAAGTGATGCATAGCTCTCTCAATCTCCTGGAGATTTTCCAGATAGCTACCACAGCTGTTGCTGAAGCACTTCAGGTGTCACGGGCACTACTGCTACTCTTAGATGAAACGAATCCCCTCTGTTGCACTCTACCAGGAAAGCATTCACCAAAACATGATCTGACAGTGGTTTGTGAATGGTTAAAGGAAACCTCTAGTACTGATCTATTTTCAAAAGGCGACGCACTGTTAAATAAATCCTTCCCAGTTTCTGAGTGTTCTTGGTACCAACAGGCTCTCAAGGAAGCCCCTGAACCGATAGTCATCACTCATAGACCAGATCACCCGATGGGTATTGCTGAGCACCAGAGCATCTCACTCCTAGATCAGAACCTAAAGCCAGGGTTACTGATCTGTCCTCTGGTTGGGGCAGATAATCATGGCTTACTATCCGTTAAGGTTTTGGGGTTCTTGGTCTTGCAAAATAGTCAACCTCGCCCTTGGCTAGAGAATGAAATCAACTTGGTCAAGTGGGTCAGTACACAAGTTAGTAGCACTATTATCCAAAATCAGACTCTCCAGCAAGTACAATCCCTTGTTGAAGAACGCACCGCTCAGTTACAACATAGTCTGAAAGTTCAGGCAGAGTTATACGAAAGAACTCGCCAGCAAATGGGTCAGTTAAAGGAATTAAATCGGCTCAAAGATGAATTTCTCAGTAGCATGAATCATGAGTTGCGGACACCTTTGACTGCAATGAGTCTAGCGATTCGGATGTTACGTCAACCCAAACTTGATCTTGAGCGTCGTGCCAAATATCTAGAAATCCTTGAGCAACAGTGTAATCAAGAAATTGAGCTAATTAACGACTTGTTGAGTCTACAGCAGCTGGAATCTGACCAGTCCCAACTGCAGCTGCAAAGAATTGACCTGATGCCGATGATTAAGCACTTGGCTAAATCCTTTGAGTACAAATGGGCGGAGAAAGGCTTAACCTTCACAATCAATAGTTCACTACAATCGCTGTTTATCAACACCGACGCTGAGAGCCTTAACCGTATCTTGTTGGAACTTTTAACCAATGCTGGTAAGTATTCTCACCCAAATACTACAGTGGTGATCGAGGTAACTGAGCAAATCCAGCAATCGGTTAAGCAGATTGTGATGAGTTTGAGCAATATTGGTCAGGGGATCTCTCCAGAAGACCTCAGACATATTTTTGATAAATTCCATCGCGGTCAGGGGATGACCCAAAAAGCAGTTCAGGGTACTGGTTTGGGTCTAGCGTTAGTAAAATGCTTAGTGCAGCATCTCAATGGCACAGTAGATGTCTCCACTGGCCCGTCTGACACTCCTCGCACGTCTCGGGTATCTTTCACAATTACTCTGCCCCAGGTTCAATCTTTTATGTAAAACTTAGTCATTAGTAAGTAAGAAAGCAAAACTAATGACTAATAGCTCGGAAAACTAACTGGGAACAATAGGTATTAAAGCGGATATGATCTGATTTATACTCCCGGATTGGATCGGAGTAACTATGAATAGCTGAGTATGCTCACAACTGATGCGCCCAAGCCACCACGTTGGCAACAACCTAACTATTCACCCCTGGCTCGCCAGATCGATATTTTTACTGCGGCAGCGCAGTTTATGGTTTATTTATGGTGGGACAAGGTATGGGCTAATAATTCCCCCAAGCAAAGAAATCGTCGAGCCCAGTGGTTAGTTAGAAAGCTCTTAGACTTAGGTCCAACGTTCATCAAGATTGGTCAGGCACTATCCACACGCCCTGATTTACTTAGCTTAGAATATGTGAATGCCTTGGCGCAATTACAAGATCGGATCCCAGAATTTAGTGTAACCCATGCAATAACTCTAATTGAATCAGAACTGGGTCACGACCTTCATAGTTTGTATCGGGATTTTGAGCATTTTCCTATAGCCGCTGCCAGTTTGGGACAAGTTCATAAAGCCCGATTGCACACTGGGGAAGATGTAGTCGTTAAGGTTCAGCGTCCTGGCTTAGAAAAGCTATTTAACCTAGATTTTGAGATTATCCATCGATTGATTCGTTTTGTCAATCGATTTGTTCCGGGAACCAGAAAATATGATTTGGATTCCATAACCCATGAGTTTTTTAACCTGCTATATCAAGAAATTGACTACATCCATGAAGGGAAGAATGCTGAGAGTTTTCGTCAAAATTTCACCAATTATCCTCGCATTAGTGTCCCGAAGGTCTACTGGCGATATACAACTAAAAAAGTTTTGACTATGGAGTATATGCCGGGGATTAAAATTGATGACCGTCAGACCCTGGAATCCCTCGGCATAAATCCTAAAGAAATTATTCAACTGGGAATTTGTTGCTACCTCAAGCAGTTATTACAAGATGGCTTTTTTCAGTCTGACCCTCATCCTGGAAATATGGCAGTCTCTGCAGATGGCAGTCTGATTTTCTATGACTTTGGCACAATGCTGGAGGTCAAGTCCATGACTCAAGACCAAATGCTCCAGACTTTTTTTGCTGTACTTCGTAAGGACACTGATCAGGTAGTTAATAGTTTAACTTACATGGGGTTAATTGAACCCATGTCAGATCTCAAGCCAGTCAAGCGATTAGTTGCTTTTCTACTGGAAAAATTTACCGAAAAGCCCATAGAATTACAAGCTTTTGAGGAAATAAGTAGCGAACTTTACTTAATGTTTGAGCAGCAACCTTTTCGCCTACCAGCACAACTGACATTTATTTTAAAGTCATTAACAACTCTTGATGGGATCGCTCGTGCCCTAGATCCCCAGTATAATTTGTTAGCTGCTACTGAGCCTTTTGTTAAAAGCCTGGCTGTTTTTCAAGGGCGGGGGAATATAGTGGGGGAACTAGCTAAACAAGCTAGGGATTTTGTTAAATATAACTTACGTAAGGCTAGCGCTACCGAATTAGCCATTCGACGCTTAGAAGAGCGGCTCGAGCTGGGAGAGTTACAATTACACGTGCGTTCTGTAGAAAGCGATCGCACTCTCAAGCAGATCACCCTTGCTCTAAAAAGCCTAATTTATGCTTGTTTAACTGGATTTACTCTGGTAGCTGGTACTATTTTCCTCTCAGGTCCTCATAGTGGATGGGCGATAGCCGCCTTTGCCTTTTCCGGATTCTGGTTTTTGATTTTGCTGCGTTCTCTGATTAACTTAGCCATTAGAGAAAGACTGGATAGATTAGCTCAAAGGTAGGCAATCTTATCTTAAATCGCCTACCTTCACTTCTTGCATTTTTTGTGGTATTTGTTTTGCTTTTTTATATACCCCCAAGGGAATTCGAATCCCTGTCGCCTCCGTGAAAGGGAGGTGTCCTAGGCCTCTAGACGATGGGGGCTTGTTGATTTCACTTTTATAAGTGTAGTGGATATTTTGGTTTGTGTCAAGTGTTTGATCAGGAAAATTTTTTCCACTCCCGTTACTTGATACTATTGCGCAACTGCTCTAGGCGCTGTTGAGCCTTGGCATCTAAGGAATTGACTAAAAAACGACCACGAGAGGATTTCTGTGGTCGGTATTTGCGGCGGGTTCGACGAGCTGTGAATTCAACATCGCTGAGCAATTGCTGGGAAGACATACATTGAGCACCATACCCCACAACCGTCAATTGCTCTGCCCGATCTGAGGTAGCGACGATCAGACGTTTAGTGGGCTTAACAAGATTGGTTCTATAGGAGGCGCAAAATTTTTCGATGTAAGTGTCTGCTGTCTCCCCAAAATCGGTGTAGTAAACCGATAAGTGATTAGTTATCACCTCACGACTGTTAGGGGTATTGAGTGAGTGAGCATCAAAGACAATCTCAGTGTCATAGCCGACAAAGGCACTGTAATTGGCTAGGGTCTCAATTAACTCTTGGCGAGAACTCATGAGACCATCACGATCACGGGTATTTTTCAGGAAAGACCAAGACCCAATGACGTTATAGCCATCAACTAGTAAAATAGCCAGCGGTGAAGAACAAGACATTTTCCATGGGACTATACTACTTACAGTCCCTATGGACTGCTCATATTGGCCACAATAAATTTAACATTTCTTTATATTAGTATAAATTGCACTTGATCAAAAGGCAAAAGGATTGAGCAAAAATGACACTCAACATTTAATTATTAACATATATGATTTTATAATCACATTATTGTGTATTATAAATAACATTTAGTATTTAACAGTTAGCCGATTACTAATCCTAGGACTTTCCGGAAACTTCCGGAGAATCATTGATTAGGACTTACTAGTCTTTGCTTGAGGCGTTCCGGTTGACCTTGGTCAATTACCCGACCCTGGTCTAACAAAAATGCTCCATCACAATAATCCAGCTCATCCAAACGGTGGGTAACCCAAATGGCTGTCAATCCTCGACTTTTGACTAAATTTCGTACTTGTGACACTAAATCCATCTGGGTATCTGGATCGAGTAGGGCAGTGGGTTCATCTAACAATAAAATCTCGCACTGTCTTGCGATCGCACCAGCAATCGCAATTCGCTGCTTCTGACCACCACTGAGGGCATAGATCGGGCGTCGTTCTAGCTCTAGTAAATTCACCGCAGCTAGAGCTTCTTTTACCCGGGCTTGAACTTGAGCTAGGTCGAGCTTTTCGGCTACCAGTCCAAAGGCTACATCGGCACCTACGGTAGGCATCACTAGCTGATGATCAGGATTCTGGAAAACAAAACCTGGTGAACCGGCTAGGTAAATGTCACCGGATTGGGGGGACAATAAACCAGCCAGTAATCTCAGTAAGGTTGATTTACCACTGCCATTGGTTCCCAAGAGCATCCAAAATTCCCCCTTAGGGACTTCCAGGGAGCAAGATTGCAACACTGTCCCCCCTTTAGGCCAGTTGAAGCCAACCTCTGTTACTTGAATTGCTGGTTGAGTCATCAGATCTCTTGCTCCATGCTTTTATTCAGCTATGGCAAAGAAGCCGGGAGTACGTCCTGAGCCTGTGGCTCCAGATTTTTGAGAAATCACTGCTGCACTGATCTGATCGCTGAGAACGCCAATTTTCTTCTCTGACTGGTGATCGCAGCTGAGTTCTAGCAACTGAGGATGCCCAGAGCGCATGGCTGTCAAAATTTCCTGGTAGGTCGCTTGCGCCTCTTCTTCTGACTTACGTTGCACAGATAGTGGCATGGGTGTATTTCTTAGAATCAAGTCAATGGTGAACATGGAGTATCAAGCCGTAGCGCGTTCTATTAATGTACTTCTTTTTCTTATCTTAGACCCCAGCCCAAACCACCGTGTATAGCAGTATCTTGGGTGCAGTTATTACCTAATTTTTTTTTAGGGGGTAGCAAAATTAAGAATTATGACATATTATGATAGTTATATTAGACGAAGTTTACTTTTCTTTACTTAGACTCCCTTTAATAAAGAAAGTAAGTCGCCTTACCGTACTTATATATATCTGGAGATCCTTGCTATGACAGTAGCAGTAGGACGCGCCCCCAGCACCAGAGGATGGTTTGACATCCTCGATGACTGGCTCAAGCGCGATCGCTTTGTATTCGTCGGCTGGTCCGGCATTCTGTTGTTCCCCTGTGCCTACATGGCGTTAGGGGGCTGGCTAACTGGTACCACCTTTGTTACCTCTTGGTACAGCCACGGCTTAGCCTCTTCTTACCTAGAAGGCTGTAACTTCCTGACCGTAGCAGTGTCCTCTCCTCCCAACAGCCTGGGACATTCCCTGCTGTTGTTGTGGGGACCAGAAGCCCAAGGAGACTTGACCCGCTGGTTCCAACTAGGAGGGTTGTGGAGCTTCGTGGCATTCCACGGAGCATTTGGTCTGATTGGGTTCATGCTGCGGCAATTTGAAATTGCTCGTCTAGTAGGCATTAGACCCTACAATGCGATCGCATTCAGTGCGCCGATAGCAGTATTTGTCAGCGTGTTCCTGATGTACCCATTGGGACAGTCCAGCTGGTTCTTTGCTCCTAGCTTCGGAGTAGCTGGTATCTTCCGTTTCATCCTGTTCCTGCAAGGCTTCCACAACTGGACACTGAATCCCTTCCACATGATGGGCGTAGCCGGGGTACTCGGTGGTGCTCTGCTGTGTGCTATTCATGGGGCAACGGTGGAAAATACCCTGTTCCAGGATGGAGATAAAGCCAACACCTTCCGGGCGTTCAACCCGACCCAAGCGGAAGAGACCTACTCAATGGTCACCGCCAACCGCTTCTGGTCTCAAATCTTCGGGATTGCTTTCTCTAACAAGCGCTGGTTACACTTCTTCATGTTGTTTGTGCCAGTAACTGGCTTGTGGATGAGTGCAGTAGGAATTGTAGGTTTAGCATTGAACCTGCGAGCCTATGACTTCGTGTCTCAGGAAATCCGGGCAGCAGAAGACCCAGAGTTTGAAACCTTCTACACTAAGAACATTTTGCTGAACGAGGGTCTGCGGGCTTGGATGGCTCCGGCAGACCAACCTCACCAAAACTTTGAGTTCCCTGAGGAAGTACTGCCTCGTGGTAACGCTCTGTAAGACTCCAAGGCTGATCCCGAATTAAGCTTAGCGCTTGGATTTGCTCAAAGCCCCGCCAGAAGGTGGGGCTTTGAGCAGTTCTAGAAACAGACAACTGGAACCCTCTGAGCAATAGACAGGCGAATTTATCATTAGGTTAGTTTGCAGAGGTTGCAATTTGAGCGATAGTCTGTTAACTTAAGGAAAGGTTAGTATACAGCTAGAAAAAATGTCGCAGAGTCTACCAAAAAATCTGATTATTTGTTAGACTTAAATTAGGTGAACACCGACAGGGATTATTATGTAACTTAAATTAAAGCCGAAAACCAAGGGTTTAATAGTTGCGCTCTATATCCCGGTGGAACCAACTTTTATGACATTTTTATGGCGCTCACGGGATGTTCCGTCAGAGCTTTGGGAGATACCCCCTGGATGCGATTGCATCTTGCATTGGCGAGCTAGGGTCTGCCTTTGGTAGACTTTGGTAGCTAAAAAGTATCGGTAATAATCCTGGAAAAGTACAAAAAAACCGCTTAGGGATTAAAGGAGGTGATGCCCATGGAAGATAGTAGTAAAATAATGGGTCATCTGGTTGGAGTTAGCCGGCTGTGCGCCGGGGCTGTTCTCTAGGAGTTAGCTAGATTTTCTACGGAGAATCTATATGACTGCTTAGGCAGGGCTACCTAAGAGTTCCTCTCGGCAGCCTGGTTTCAATCAGAAGACCCGCTAGACCGCTCTCACACCACGTGTTATGGATTAGCCAAAACACTAGCCGTGAGAGCGGATAGTTTTTTGCATGGGATTGTTTAAGCAGTGCATCTAAAAATCATGGATCAACTACTCAGCGATGCAGAAATTCAAGCCAAGGCGAGTCAGCTAAAAGACTGGAGTGTGGAAGGTAAAACCCTGCGTAGTAAAAAGACATTCAAGGGTTTTGTAGAAGCGATCGCGTTTGTGAATAAACTTGTTGAACCATCTGAAGTTGCAGAACACCATCCTGACCTAGAGATTTCCTACAATAAGGTAACGATTACTCTAACCACTCATGATAGTGGTGGCTTAACCTCAAAAGATTTTGACCTAGCGCAAGTTATTTCAGAGCTGGGTTAATATCCTTTCAATAACTCTTGGGTAAGTGACAATTGCTTTAGCAATAGACCCGCACCTAGCGCAGAAGTTCATTCACAGGCATTGGCAAAAAAGTTGGTGTAGCACTTTGTCCATAAAGGCTATAGTATAAGAATTGTTCCTCTAATAAATTGTTCCTGTAATAGGTTAATAGGTTTCATCGCTGCGGGCGCTGATTCTTATCTAAACCGCGAGAAATCCTGTACTTTACCGTATAGCGTAAGTGTAGGGATGGAGCGCGGGGCAAGGGTCGGAACAGAGCTTCATGATGCGATGTACTAGGGATAGTAGGGAAAAACAAATTAAGAGCTAACCGCCACCTACACGCCTGAACCTTGACAACCACCGAATATTGGGTTCCATTCAGAAAAAACTTGATAGTTTGAGTTATCTGTGGATGGGTAAAATTCCAGCAGTACAAAGTAAATAGAACTTTTTTGTATTGTTCCGGTGCGGAGGGGCATCCCGTGTCGTTAATAAAGCTTACCGTTCGCGTAGCGTGGCCTACGGCCTTGTAACCGAACGCGCCCCGCGTCGGGCAAAGCCCGATAGCAGTAGCTGGTGTTGGTAAGAAGCCCGCGCTGTCGCGTGTTTAGCAGCGTCGGGAGTATGTCACCATCCTCCGTGATTGATCCGGGGGAAAGTTCAATACAATAATTGTAAAGGTGTGAGGATTAAGAGAAGATGTCTAAACTACTGTTGAAGTCCCTACTGATAAGTCCTGCTGTAGTGGGTGCTGCTCTCGGCTTTGGTACCAATCAGGTACAGGCAGCCAACAATGCCAACTCGTTAACGGCTGAGAGTAAAATTACCACAGAAGCTGCCCCACGTCAAGCTGTCCCAGTAAAGACACTTGCGATTGCGGCGGCCCCCACTGCCCCAGAAGTAAAGGATACGGCAGTTTTTTCCACGAAGATGGGCTCTACCTTGGGTGAGGGAACATCAACCCTAGTTCCTAAGGTAGACGTACCGGAGGCGGAAACAAAAATAGCCCAAGCCGTACCCTCAGCATCAGATAACAGCCAGCTGTTAAATCAAATTCAACGCTACGGTAAAGAAGGTAGTAACAGCCAAGATCAGGTAACTAGCGTTTCCCAACTGCGGGATGTTTCCCCTGGAGACTGGGCTTATGAAGCTCTGCGTAGTCTGGTAGAGCGCTACGGTTGTATCGCTGGTTACCCAAACCGCACATTCCGTGGCAACCGTGCTACCACCCGTTATGAATTTGCGGCTGGCTTGAACGCTTGTTTGAACCAGATTGAGCGTTTAATTGCTGCTAGTACGGCTGACTTTATTACCCGTGAAGACTTAGAAACGCTGCAACGGCTGATTCAAGAGTTTGAGGCAGAACTGGCTACCCTCGGAGCACGGGTCGATAACCTCGAAGGTCGAGTCGCATTCCTAGAGGATCACCAATTCTCCACTACTACGAAACTGGAAGGGGAAGTGATATTCGCTCTGACCAATAACTTTGGTGATTTTGGGGAAGATGACAATAACCAAGTTGTCTTTGGTGACCGGGTTCGTTTAGTTCTCGACACCAGCTTCACCGGTGAAGACAGTTTGGTAACTCGTCTGAGTGCTGGTAACCTGAATGCCTTTACACAGGGGGGTGACATTGCCCCAGAACTCGTACAGACCTTTAACACTGAAATTGATGGTACTGGTGACGGGAACGATATAGGGGTTGACTGGTTAGCCTATTACGGTGACATTCCTATTGGTCCGTTTGGTCAAGTATCAACTTACATTGCTGCCTTTGGTGGTCGGCATGATGATTACGTTCCTACACTCAATCCCTATTTCCAAGACTTCGATGGTGGTAGTGGCTCTCTATCCACGTTTTCTCAACAAAACCCCATCTATCGGATTGGTGGTGGTGCTGGTTTAGGAGTTAGCTTCCAACTTGGTTTACTAGAGAGCGTGATTGGACCAAGTACTATCACACTGGGTTACCTAGCTGGCAATGCGTCAGATCCTGATGAAGGGGCAGGTCTGTTCAATGGTGACTATTCTGCCTTGGGTCAGTTGAACTTCAACGTCAACGACCGGATTGGTGTGGGCTTTACTTACGTCCATGGTTTCCATAAAGAGGATAGTGCCATATTCAGCAAAGGCGCTGGAACAGATGGTATCGTAGGTACCCGTGCTGCCAACTTGAATCAAGAAGCACTTCTTGCTAGTCGTCTAAATGATTCAGCTGACAAGGTAACCAACTCCTACGGAGCAGAATTAGCGTTTCGCCTCACCGACAAGATTTCCTTTAGTGGATTTTTCAACTACACCGATGTGATTGTCATTGGTGAAGGTGGTGGAGAAATTTGGAGTTATGGCGGTGGTTTAGCCTTCCCCGATTTTGGAAAAGAAGGTAGTGTGTTAGGTTTCTTTGGTGGTGCAGTGCCCTATTCGGATTTGAATGAGATTGAGACCCCCATTCACATCGAAGGTTTCTACAAGTATCAGCTATCCGATAATATCTCTATCACTCCTGGTGTGATCTGGGTGATTAATCCAGAGCAGAGTGATGATAATGATGATGCTGTGATTGGTACTATCAGAACCACATTCACATTCTAAAGACCCTGGCTAATTACCCAAGGACTATTGAGAATTAGTTAGCTTCCGGCAAAAGAAGCCCCACATCTCAATGCGCATTGAGATGTGGGGCTTCTTTTGCACAGAGTCTTCCACCAAAGACCAATCGATGTGTTATAATCGCGCATACTGACTTTCAAAGCCTAAAATGCTGGAAAGTTGGTCAAACATTATTAAACAAAAAACCAAAAAAACAGAGCGGCAGGGCAGTCCGTTCTTAAAGCCCAGCGCCTCCTAAGCAATAGCTGGATTGGCTGGGAAGCCCACACTAAACTCAAAGAGTCAGTGTGGGAGCTGTCACGTTTCCCTGCCCCTAGGCGGGGATTTTTGTTTGAAGGGGTGGGAGTGTCAAAAAATACTAGGATGATGGATAGCAACTAATCACTCAGAATTCCCAACAGTTATGCGAATTGCTCCAAATATTACCGAACTGGTTGGTCGGACGCCTCTAGTACAATTGAACCGTATTCCTCAAGCAGAAGGCTGTGTCGCTAGAATTGTAGCCAAGCTAGAGGGCATGAATCCATCTTCGTCTGTTAAAGACCGGATTGGTGTTAGCATGATCAACACAGCGGAGCAGAATGAGTGGATTACCCCCGGCAAAACTATTTTGGTGGAACCGACGTCGGGAAACACAGGTATTGCTCTAGCAATGGCAGCGGCAGCCAAGGGTTACCAACTCATCCTAACCATGCCAGAGACAATGAGCATCGAGCGACGGGCTATGTTGCGAGCTTATGGTGCTCAGTTGGAACTGACACCAGGTAGTGAAGGCATGGGTGGCTGTATTAGGCGAGCTCAGGAAATTGTAGAAACCACATCCAATGCCTACATGCTGCAACAGTTCCGTAATCCAGCTAACCCAAAAATTCACCACAGTACCACCGCTGAAGAAATTTGGCAGGATACGGAAGGACAGGTGGATTTCCTGGTGGCTGGAGTGGGTACGGGTGGTACAATTACTGGTGTAGCTGAAGCGATCAAAAAACGCAAGCCCAGTTTTAAAGCGATCGCTGTTGAACCAGCTGGTAGTTCTGTACTTTCTGGAGGGTCTCCAGGACCTCACAAAATTCAGGGTATCGGTGCGGGTTTTATTCCAGAAGTACTCAAGGTTGAACTTCTTGACGAGGTGATTAAAGTTACGGATGATGATGCGATCGCATACGGTCGTCGTTTAGCCCGTGAAGAAGGAATTCTTTCCGGCATTTCCACTGGAGCCATACTATCAGCGGCTATTCAAGTTGCCAAACGTCCAGAAAATGATGGATGTCTGATTGTCATGATTCAACCGAGTTTTGGGGAACGGTACCTAAGCACTCCCTTGTTCCAAGAGCCGACAGTCACCACTGATTAGTGTTATGGGGCAAGGCGCTTCGGTTCACTAGTTATCCTAAAACCTCTGGAAATCTATACAAATAAAGGATTGAGCGTACTTGGTAACTCAATTATATTATCGCTGCCGGTTTAAGTAGGTTTAGTGTAGCCCATGTCAGACTCCAATCACTACCAGACTCTGGATGTTCACCCCCACGCTACGACCCTAGAAATTAAACAAGCCTACCGACGGCTAGCCAAGCGCTTTCATCCAGATAGCAACAGCCCCACCGCTGATCCCGAAAAAATTATCCAAGTTAATGCTGCCTATGAGGTACTCAGTAACCCTGAGCGACGGCGTTCCTATGACCAAAAGAGGAATTACTTTCAGGATTCATTAGAGCATCAGAATCGACAACAGCGAACAGCTCATGCCCAAAGACATTACCAGCATCATCGGCAAAAGGGAAAAAAGACTGATGCCCAGCTAGGGTACTGGTTGCAGCAAATTTATCAACCTGTAAACCACCGGATTAGTCATATCCTTGAGCCTCTAGAGGCTCAACTCGATGAACTCTCCGCTGACCCGTTTGATGATGAACTCATGGCAGAGTTTGAAGCTTATCTGGAAGAGTGTGGTGATCATCTCCATCAAGCTCAGAGCCTGTTTCATTCTCAACCTAATCCTGCCACCGTTGCCAGTGCTGCTGCTAACCTCTACTACTGTCTTAATCAGTTAGCAGATGGGATAGAAGAATTAAAGCTGTTTACCCTTAACTACGACGACTACCACCTACACACAGGTCAAGAACTGTTCAGAATTGCTTCCCATCTGCTCTGGGAAGCTAAAGACACAGTTAAAGATTTTTGGTAATGGGTAAGCAATAGGATAATTCTCGCTTACCAATAATGAGCAATCTTGGCTTACATGCAAAAGGGACTTGATTAATGACTAATCATTAATAACTAATCACCAACGACCACTAATCCAAATTAGTTTATGCTGAACATAAGTCTAGTTTACCTAACTTGACATGGAATTCGTCATTCAGCGCCGTGCTGAGTTTTCAGCCAGCCACCGATACTGGTTACCAGAACTGACTGAAGCTGAGAACCTTCAGCGGTTTGGTTTGGGGAGCAGATTTCCTGGACACGGACACAACTACGTTCTGTTCGTTTTCCTGACCGCTCAGTTGGATAAGTATAGCATGGTGGAAAACTTTTCTGAAGTCAAAAGGGTGATCCAACGAGAGGTCACCAGCCAACTTGACTACGCTTATCTCAATGAGGTTTGGTCAGAATTTCAGCAAACCTTACCTACTACCGAAAACATAGCACGAGTAATTTGGCAGCACTTGGTTACTTACCTACCACTAATGAAGATTCAGCTATTTGAACATCCAAAACTCTGGGCTGACTATCAAGGAAACGGTATGGAAGTATATCTGACTATCAGTAGCCACTTTAGCGCTGCTCACCGACTAGCTCATCCTGACCTCAGTGACGAGGAAAACTACCAGATTTACGGTAAGTGTGCTCGTCCCAACGGACATGGACATAACTATCACATAGAAGTGACGGTTAAGGGTGAAATGGATCCGCGCACTGGTATGATTGTTGATCTAGGCTCCTTGCAGCAAGTCATGGATCAGTATGTCCTGGAAGCTTTTGACCATACTTTCCTCAATAAAGACATTCCATACTTTGCCCGGGTTGTTCCTACTGCCGAAAATATTGCTATCTATATTTGTCAGTTGTTGCAACAACCAATCCAAGAATTGGATGTCCAACTTCATAAGGTGAAATTGAGTGAAAGTCCCAATAACTCTTGCGAAGTCTACTGCACACCAGACACTACCAAGTCAGCAGCAACATCATCTAGGGAAACTCTGCTGACTGTGATGTAGTTGAACAGATGTAGTTGAATAATAAAGTTTATCCCAGTGCCCACCTAAAATCTTTCATGGGCGGTGGGGTGCTTTTAATAGCTGGCAAGGGTAGCATGGGCTACGCCCATTAGCCCTAGGTTGAATGCTGACCTAGGGATTTTTATTTGCTGAGATTAAATCATCCATAAGTTAGATTTAGTATATCATTTGTTATGATATAGGTAAAGTTGCAGTAAACAGCATAGATGCGGTTATCATGGTAGTCAAGTACCCGCACTCGTACTGTTAGGTCGAGCTGCGCTAAATCCAAAAGCCTTTATATCCTCGTATTTTGCCCCGTGGTATCTCACTCAAGGGATGAGATACGACTTTGAGCAATTCAAAACAAGGGAATATATGGCAAAGGATTTTACTCGATTGCGCAAACTTAGAAAACTACAAAACTCTTGATGATCCGTAAGAGGCAATAGGAATGGAGAGCCGGTTGCCGTGTGATGACAGCCAATATAGGGAGCGTCTAGCAGAGGCAACACGCCAAACTTTCGTTCCTAAATTACCTGACAACATTCCAGATAATGTTAATGACCTTGCGCGGTTCCCTCGCAACGGTGAAGCTGCTCAACTTTTAGAGAAAGGGATTGAGCAGCACCAGCGATGTCAATTCTTCGCAGCAAGACAGTCGTTCCAAGAGGCACTAGCAATGTATGCCCAATTGGGAAATAGACGGGGTCAAGGAAAAGCTCTGAGTGGTATGGCACTGACTGCTTATTCCTTGGACAACTTTCCACAAGCGATAAATTATAGTAACAAAAGTCTTGCGATCGCAAAAGACATCAAAGACCAGCGTCTTGAGGGTCAGGTTTTGGGAATTTTGGGAAATGCCTACCGTCACCAAGGAAATCACCTCAAGGCCATTGACTATGGTCAAAAAAGCCTAACTATTATGCGGCAACTCCAAGACCGACTGGGAGAGGTGACTGCCTTGAACAATCTAGGATTGGCCCATAAGGCACTAGGAGATTTGCCCCGAGCAATGGCTTGCCAGCAACAGAGCCTCTATGTTGCCCAGACTCTTGGGATACCTGAGCTGGAGGAGCGAATTCTGAGAAATCTCAGTAACTCCTGCTACTCCATCGGTGATTATGCTCAAGCTATTGACTATTACGAGCAGCGTTTTGCGATCGCACAGCAGATGGGTGATCGTCCCCTACAAGGACAGATTCTGGGCAAGCTGGGTAATGCTTGCTTGGCACTAGGAGATTATATTCAAGGGATTTACTATATTCAGCAGCAATTGCTCAAAGCTCAACAAATAGGTAATCGCCGTCTAGAACAACAAGCCTTAGGTCGGTTGGGAAAGGCTTATGATGCCTTAGACAATTATGGCCAAGCGGTTGAATACTATGAACAACGCTTGAGTATTGCCCAAGCCATCGGTGACCGGAAGGCAGCAAAAAAAGCCATAGCTAGTCTGAAAGCCGCTTATTACTCTCAAGGAAACTACACCAAAGCTATGGAGTACCATCAGAAAAATTTAGCTTAATCCCCAAGAAGCCATTCCCACAAAACCGACACTAATCTCTATCAAAATACCGATAAAATAGGGGTCACTTACTTATTTTCCTCTATATACTTGCGCTGGCTGGGAGGGGCGACCCACAGTAGACAATAGCCGCTAGTCGCTTTTTTGCCCCCAAAGTTTAACCGGATTCCTGCCTCTATGGCATCCTTTTGACACTGTAAGTTATCCAAATAGCCCGCATTCCACTTGGTTATATTTCTGGCTAATTTGCCCTCTTTACTAATTGCCCAATTTAAGGTAGATGCTTCGTCTAGGGTTAGTTGTCTAGAACCATTGGGGTCTAGTTTTGGCTGACTTAACTCAGATAGCCCCCAACCCGCTCCTAGCCCACAAAGCAATGACAAAACCACAGCTCCACAGATGGCTGTAATGTTTGTCATTGGAGATGCCTTAACAACCGGAAAATCCATTGAGCCTTTGGGTGGATAGGAACAGGGCTGTCTTTGTGACTTGGATTCTAGGGTTACCTTTGATTGCTCTATCGCAGACGCGTTCGCCTTTGGCGCGCTCTGAAGAGCGTTCGCTGAAAGCGGGGCTTCGCCCATCGCTTTAGCAATTTCTTGGCGGTGAATATCCACGGTGGATTGCCCCACGACATCAATCATTTGCTGGATATCCTTTTCCCAACTTCGGAATAACTGCTCTAAGGATTTAGGAGTATCTGCTAACATTTTTTCCAAACTGGACGTTGCTACCAAAAATAGGAATAGCGGGTCATTAGCGTCCAATTCTGTCACAACAACTAAATCTAAAATTTTTGCCTTAAAGCTATCCGAACGTCCTTCTAACAGCTTTTCCAATAGAGAGTAATCCGTCTTATCCCTCTCGTCAATTAAATCTGACATACTTTCAGGTTGCTTGATGTGGGAGAGGTTTTCTTGAGAAAGATTACTTCCTACCATTTCCCTAATTCCTTGTTTGCTTACTTCTTTATAAATAGCCATAAAATTCGAGAATAACAATATTTGTAAATATTTGTTACATAAAGACCTTAAAATCCTGAAACGATAAAAATTCTCTGAAAAAAGGAACGTTACTATAAGGGGTTATATGTACATAATCAATCCGTTGCTCTGCCCACGAGAGTACTACCAAGAAATAGAAACACTCAAAAACTTGAACACGTTAAATCAGTAAGCATTCAGCAGTTAGCTAACGTGCTACACGCAGGCTGACTGCACCTCAAGTAGCATGGCCTAGCCTGCTAGCGCATATGCTTACTTAAATCAAGGGATTTAGAAGAAGGAATTTATGGCTATGACCCACCTAAGTGCTGAAACTCATCACACTGATCCTCAGATAATTGATGATGATTTTTTAGATTATCCCCACGTAGATCATATCTGTCTTCAATTAGAGGAAGTCACCCTAGGAGCTTATAGCCTTGATAACCAAATTGTTTTTAGCTTACGGCAAATGTCTATACCGATTAGACAGTCTCCAAGACAAGCTCAACAATTTATTGAAGGCAATGGCTATCCAAAACTATGGGTTACTGCTCCTTCCCAGAGAAAATTGACTGTTTATCCTATCAACAGCTTACTGGCTTATTGGAAATATTTAGTTTCAGACAATCTCATCCCCGCCTACCTGGATAAAAATCAAACAGTTTCCTTAAAGCAACTCATTGAACAATTAGAGAAAGACCCAAATCAATTAATCCAACCAAGGGTGAACTTAATTAACCAAGATTCAGATTGGCTACAAGCAACCCCGACTAGGATTACAATTGGTCAATCCCAATTAGAAATATTAAAGACAGAAGATGATCAGGAGTTTCGGGTTAGTTTATCCGCTGCCATGGATGCCATAGGCTCATCGGTTGCCTTACTAGTGGGAATTATTAACTCAAGGAGAAAACTAAAAAAATTGAAAGCAAAAGGGTTTTCGGGTAAGATACTATTCTGTTATACAGAAACTCAAGGGATAATGAAAACTATGAGTTTAGGAGATTGTCTTCAGATTTGGGAATACTTTGCCCTTAAAGGCAATACCAAAGCTGTCTATCTTCTATCGTCTTGCAGCAAACTGGGTATAAATTCTCTGCTGAAATTTAAGTCTTAGTCAGCAGTTAGTGAAACCTAATCAAGGGATAAACAATCTCTTGATTAAACTGCTTGGTAATGGGTAATAATTAAGTGTTAATGGGTAATGGGATAAAAGTAATCACAATAATTACCCATTACCCATTACCCATTACACTTAACTAGATATCATCTCAAGTCTGGATGAGGAGATGCTAAAGATTGGTATTAATGATAATTATCCAGACATAATATCACTTAAGACCTAACATTTAATTGTTCTCCCCACAAGGTAGTTATTTCCCTAGCAAAAATTGATTTATCTGGTGAAGAGGAAGGCTTACAAACTCCTTCTGCTCGATTTTCCATTGCTAAAACTCTCTCTGTATCCTGAGAATACAAAGGAGTCATTGCCTCTCGCTGCTGTAATAGATTTTCCAATTCAATTTTAAAAGGAGTTCTCTGACCTTGATGGAACACTCGCTGCACTGCTGATTCTACAATGGCACGAATTTCTGCTCCAGTACATTTTCGTGTCGCACTCAATAATCGACGCCATTGTTTTTCTGTTAATGGTCCATTTCCCTCCCGATAACGAGGATCAAATCGGCTAGCATGGAGTTTAAAAATCTCAAACCGCTCAATCTCTTTGGGAAAACCGACATAAAACAGTTTGTCAAATCTGCCAGCACGAGTTAATTCTGGAGGCAAAGCATCTAATCGGTTGAGAGTTCCAATCACAAATGTGGGAGTTGTTTTCTCCTGCAACCAGGTTAAGAGAATTCCTAGAATTTGTTTGGTGTTATTTGTTTGGGAATCAAAAAACTTGTCCAATTCATCGAGAAATAAAACACAAGGACTCGCGGCCTCAACTCGACGCAAGAGTCGTTTTAAATGGATTGGACTACTACCAATTACTAAATCCACTCCCATGCTAATTAAAGGAAATCCTAAGGTTTGAGCGCAGACTTTGGCAGCAAAGGTTTTTCCTGTTCCTGGAGGACCAATTAATAGCCATCCCTTGGGCAATGGAATTCCATAAGCTCTGGCTTGATCAGAAAAATCTTGTTTCACCCATTCCAAGGCTTGTTTCAGTTTATCTAATCCCCCAAATTCCCCAACATCAGGTTTGAGGAACTCTAAACCAAATCCTTTGAGTCTGTGAATTTTGTAATTGATTAATTGCTTGGCTAGCTCTGATTGAGATTGGGCTTTGTTGACTGCTATATGAAATTGCTTGCGTTCGCCTTTGGCGCGCTCTGAAGAGCGTTCGCTGAAAGCGGGGCTGAGGCCTTTGGCCACGCTTCGCGTTCGCGTAGCGTCGGCTTTGCCGAAACGCCCATCGCTTAACAGGCGAGACACTATGGGAGCGCATTTATTTTTTTTCGCCGCCAGTTTGACTGCCATCCGAATTTCTTCCGGAGTCAATCCCCCGATAGACCGAGCTAGTCTATCGTCTAGAGGTGTTTCCTCGTCAGCCAAACCATATTCTACTAAATGAGTTTTTAATAATGCTGTGACTTCCTTGGGCTCTGGAAAAGGAAATTCGGCAGCAGGAATAATTGAGTTTAAAATTCGAGGTAACTCATTCTCCCCCGTATCCAAAAGAATTAGAAACTTATCGCTTGATAGACCTAAGTTGTAGAGAACATTAGACAATGAGCTTCTGATAGTTATAGTTTGCCCACTGTCAGCACTATGGAGTAAAGACGGTAAATCTTCTAAGATAAATAAGGCTTTACCAGAATAGGCTTGGCAAAAATTCAACACTTCAACAACCTGTGAAAATGGCTCACGCTCTTCTAGGACATTAACCATTGAACTTTCTAAGGTTTGAGAATTTCCATCCCATTCAATTTTCTGAAATCCACGACTAGCTAAATTCCAGAGGTAAACTAGGAATACTCCATCCTGGGTAAGACTCTGACAAATCCACCTGAGTACATTATGTCTTTCAATCAAGGGAATTCCTATAGATACTGCTCTATAGCATTCTAATAATGTCCCAACTTCGGGTATTTTCATTCTCAAGCAAACGTTATTGATTCCAAATGAAACTATAGCATTTTCCAAATAGGTGATGTACCAAAAATTTCGATAAAATTAAAAATGCTATAGTTCAGGTGGTTTATTGTTGAGGGTTAACAGTTAACAAAAAGCATTACAAAGATAGCTCCTTTGATTGCTGTTTGAGATTAATAGGTTGCGATATAGGTGTTTTAGCTGGCGGTTGAAAAGCCTGTCCATTGCTTGAAGCCAGTGCTGTTAGACTGGAGTGAGCAAAGGGGTTAGGAGCACCTAGGCTTTCAGATTTTAGAGACTGCACTGATGATCGAGAGGGCTGAACTAGTCGTTGTGGCGCTTGGCTCATTAAAGGTTTTAAGGCTTGCTCAAAGTAGGATAAATCCCGTTGTGTCATCTGGGACATGAATTGTCCTTTCTGCTGTGAAAAGATGGTTCCTCGTCTGTCCTTAGCCGCAATTGTGATATCGCCATTGGGAGTTGCTCTCCAGTTGTAGTTGAGTTTACCTTCAACCTGGACAGTATTTCCTTGTGATTGGGCATATTCGACCAATGTATCTGCAACTGCCTTGACACGACTAAAGTAGTCAGCCTCAGACGCTCCTAATTGCCGAAATTTACCCTCAGGTTTCTGTCCCCAATCTAACTGCTTTTTTACCTGTAAAATTTCTTGATATTGCTGTTCATTTAGTTTGGGTTCTCCCTGTACAGTGACACCCATCGCACCAGCACGAAACTTCATCAAGTTCTTCCCTTTTTTGTCAATCAGTGCATAGGAATTATCCTCGCGATAAATCCGATACTCTGCTGATTCATAGGTATCTTGTCCTGGTGAGGCTTGGGAATTGATTAAGCGGACTAAGGTAGCAGCAGCTTCTTTTTGACGGGATGTCTCATGGTAGTTAGACACAGCATTTTTGACTTTTTCAACTTTTTCTGAAATCGGTGAAACAACCTTTTCCCACCAACTGGGCTGTTTTGATTCAAGCATTCTCGCTTCAATCAATTCAGATAGAAACTCCGATTGCATAGCTTCTTGTTTTTGTTTTTGAGCCCTACGAAGCATACGCATCTCATTAACCTGGGACTGCAAAAACTTCTTTAGTGGTGTATCCTCTAAAGCCTGCACTGACCGTCGTACTGAATATAATCCACCTCTGTTTTCAGTATTAGCTTTTACGGGTTGGACTTTTGGTTTTAAAGGTTGGTTTTGTGGTTGAATTGGACTAGATACCTTTTGTTGTTGCCCCTGTAGTTGTTGTTGATCAAAAGCGTTAACCTTTACAACACCTTCATCATTGGTTTGTAAAATAACGATTCCATCCAATTCTACTTTTTTATTGGTCACCCCAACCATCTCTCCTACAGATGACTCTTTGGCTAAAGTCAACTGACCAATGATGTCTGAGTTTAAGTCATTGACCAACCTATCTCCATCTTTACCATAGACTACTTGATCACCGTCGGTAATTTTAATTTCAGGCTCTTGATTACTATTATATACCTGACCATTGAGTTGTTGACCCTGTCGATTTTGTTCTTGCTTTTGCTGCTGCTTTTGCCTAAAGGCTGCCAGTCCACTTGACCATTTGGAAATGACACCTTGGTATTGTCCTTGTAAAGAGGATACATAGGACTCACTGACTATTGTTACTTTTGCCATGGTTTTAAACTCCTAATGCTCCCAACCCTAAGGCTCCAAAAATTGCTGCTCGGTGCTGTAAGTTCTGAGTGCGATCAAGCAAAATATTTTTTCCTCGATAAAACACGCAAAGCTGTCCATCGAAATACCAAGCATTGTAGTCACTGATCTGATCGTTGTGCCTAGGCATTTCATAGGGTATGCCTTTGGACACCACTACGCCAGCTAATAATCCATATTGATCAAAAATTTCAATCACATTAGGAAAATAGTCGATGGGTAATGAAGGTAAATCCGATAAGTTATTTGTTGCCCTATCTAAATCCTCTACAGGATTTATTTTATTGTTAGAAAACATGGCTTCCTCCAATTACACAATTTTCCAGTTATCAGATGGCAACCTATCCTTCACCGAACGCCAAAGGCGAACAACTTGACAACTTTGAAGCTGCAACCTGTAACCTGCAACCTGTAACCTGCAACCTGTAACTTGTAACCTGTAACCTGTAACCTGTAACCTCTAAGAAAGCAATTCATTAAAAACTTCCTTCGAGAAGGTCTGGTGAGACATCTTGATCAGATAGACGTGGAGGCCAATGAGAAGTTGCCGTGGATGAGCTAGATCCAGAGTTTGGTATTAATGCTGGGGTATGAGAAAATGATGCTGGTGCTTGTCTAGGGCCATCTGTTGGCAATGGAAATAATTGCTCGACTAATGCCATTCTATCCTTAAGTTGACGCACTCTTTGCTGATTAGAAACTCGGTGAGATGCTCTCTTGACTTTAATTAAATGCTCTCGAATACTCTCCCACAAATTTTCTGACCACTCCTGCTCTTTAAGATCAAATTCAGGAATTTGAATTTGTTCTAACAAAGGGACATAGCTTTCTTTGGCTCTTTGATAAGCGGGATTGATGATGACTGCTTTACCAGTAGGTAATTTAATAAACTGAGCGGGCTCTAAAAGTGGTCGCTTGTTTTTTTGATCGGATTTAGAGTGAGAACTGCCCCCTGTACCACTACTCTTGGATTTGGATTTGAAATGAATTTGAAACTCTCCTAATAGGTCAGAGAAGGTTTTAGCGGAGTCTGGATCTTGGGGATTAAAGATGAACTTTGTAGCTGTACCTCCTAGAATAGCTCTGGTCAGCTCTTTGCCATACCTATTTTCTAATTGTCCTAAGTTTTGATAGCCTAGAATACCACAAAACCCATCTTCTCGGTTTTCATTTAACCAGTTTACTAGCTGGGGTAAGTACAAACTTGGTAGCTCATCTAGGGAAACAACTAGAGGGTCTTTTCGAGGTTTAATTCGGGATACATTCCGGTTAATAACCATATGGAGGATTGTTGCCAATAGTGGTCCGACAATATCCCGGTTATTTCGATCTAACCCAAAGACGATGAGTTGTTTTCCTTCTAAATCTAAAGGTAAGGTGGTTTTTCCACAAAATGCTCCCATAAAGTCTTTTTTCAAGAATTTTTGGAAGGTTCGCTGGGCAATTCCGATAATCCCGGCTACGGTTTTCTCACTTTCTTTGATACTAATGATTTGGGATAGAGGGCGAGTTGTCCAGACATTTAATTTCTCCTGGGAAGCAAATTCCAATCGGCTAACTAGGTCAGGCAAACTTAAAATTGCCTGTGCTGTCATTATATCACAATATCGCTGATTTTCGACTAAGGTGCCAACTGCCTTGGTTAACAAAAATATTCCTTCGACTAAACTATCACCCGCATCTTCAAAGAACTTATCACCACTGGCTTTTCCACCAGTTAAATCTGTATTTCGGTTAATGACTTGGGCGATTTGACCGGCTGCGATCGCATCTTCTTCATCTTTGAGTAAATCCAAGGGATTACAGACATCTGACTCGGGAAAACCAGGGGCAAAAATATGTACCTTATAGCCTCTTTTTAAAGCATAACCCACGGCTCGTTTTGCTTGCGCTGGATATTTGAAGTCATATATAATTGTAGGAAATCCTTGGTCAAGGGATGAACGAATTAGAGGGTCACAGACTGAAAAGGATTTCCCTGAACCACTGGCTCCAATGGCGGCAATCCCGCGTTGGGCATCGGGAAGATATAAGGACTCGGCAGCAGGCTTAAACCAATTGAAAGCTTCAGGTTTCTGTTGCTTTTTCAATTTTCCCTGCTTTATCCATTCTTGCTCTTGACGCTTCTGAATGTCTTCGGGAGTGCCGACGTAGAGAGCAACGGAGTTTCGGGAAATATTAGCCATCTGTTCCTGAGCTTTTTTACGAGCAGCTTTTTTCTCCTTTTTACCTCCCCAATAGCCTGTCGCTAATTGACCTTTCTTGCCATCGGGGATTATCACTAGCAAACCCAAAGCGATCAAACAGCTGGTGATGGTGATTCCCTGATTAGTTTGGGCAAAATCTATAAGATTTTCTTTGGTAAGTTGCTGGTAAATTAATCCCGGAGGTAGACTAATAACGTGATTTGTATTCTGGTTCATTTTTCTTTGAAAATCGAAAATTGAAAATTGAAAAAAGACAATTAATCTAGGACTTATGCAATCAATATAGTCGTAGGATGCGTTATTAATTAATCCTACTGCTTATTGTGTTTTTAGCCTAGTTTTGCATAAGTCCTGTAACAATTAACAATTTTCAAATTAATGACTAAAGTAAGCCTAAAAAGATCGGGTCTTGCTCCTGGTAGGACAGAAATGGTACAGGACCAATGAAATAGGGTGTACAACCTAAATCCACAAACATGTTACGGACACAATAGCGGAAAAACAAGGCTGTACCAGCAGAGCCTTCTGTTTCTGATGTATCCCAAACCACTACCTTAAAGGCATCGCCAAAGGGGTGTCTACCAGTGGGTTCCATCCCATCATTTATGTGTCCTAAAAAACCGGAACCTCCTTCAACTTCTTGATATTTACCACTAATCCACTGCTTACCTTTGATACTTGGCTGACCAGCTAATTCGATATGAGCGCATTCACTTTCACAGGGAACTTTAAATCCTTCTTGATCACTACCGGAAATGGTATTATTGCGTTGAGATTCAGCTATGCCAAAGGCGATATCTAAAATACCAATGGCGCTCCCTTGTGCTTGAATCGGATTGGGAAATTGGGAAAATGGTACTTGGGATAAGCCAGGAACTTGAGCGATATTGGTATTCTGCCAATCCTTAAATGCAGCGAGGGGAGCAACATCAATACCAGGTAGGGAATCTAAGCCATAAACCGATAGGTCAAGGGTGTCAAAGGAAAGGTCTCTGAGGTGGGGTGAGAATGCTAAAAAGTCTCCTAAGGTTTCTGTTGGGTCAAAGCTACTGGCCAAATTGATGGATAGTAAACCAAAGACTGGTTGCAGCTGTTCTATAGTATATCTCTCCAAATCAGGGATGGCGTCTACTAAGCTACCTAAGGTTTGGGAGCTCATTAACCCAAAATCTGCTAGGGAAAAATTTCCTAAGTCGAATCCGGTTAGGGACATAATGTTATTCAAGCTAAAATTTTGTAGCTCAAATATCTGCTGAAAGTCTCCTAATTTCATATATTGGTCTGGTGTTTGACCAGCTAACCATGTCCTTGATGGGTCATAACCTACGGCTTGAATCACGTCTGAAGGCGCTTCAAAAGAATCCCCTTGAGAAATACCGGGAAAACTTCCGAAGGTGACTTGATTCCAATTTGGTAGTTTTGTCCCCTCCCAAGCTGTGGTTGGCACATAGTCTTGCAGAGGATAACTGGCAGCATTTAATGCTACTTTGGGTTTTACGTTTGGTTTTACGTGTGGTTTTACTTGTGCTTCTACCTTGGGTTCAATTTTCGTTTCTTTTACTGGTAGTTTACTGTTTTGAACAGGAGTAAGAGTTGCGACTGCTGTTGGCATTCTTAATCCAGAGGCAATAAGAATACCAGAAAGTACAAAGCAAAGACCTAAGCCAGTGACGAACCAATAGAGTAGAATAAACCCTTTTCGCCGATGCTTATCTATTTGCCACCAAGGTTTATTTTTATGGGATTTTATCTGATGCTTACTGCTCATTATTTTTCTCCTGGGTTACGACTTCTTTAGTTAGGACTTCAATGGTGTCTTTTTTTTCATTTATTTGTGAAATTGCTGTTGGAACAGTTTGACGACGACCCATTTTTTGCAATTTATCTGCCAATTCTAAAGAAATACCGGCTTGAGTAGCGGCATTTGAAATAGTCTCACCGTCTTTGAGAAAAACGACGAAATTATCTAACTTTCTATGGAGTTGTGAACCCTTGACTAAAAGTCCTTGTAAGGTTGCTCGAAAGATCCCTCGCTCTATGGCATCGACGACGATAAAGTCTACGGAAGGAGTAGGTTTATTAAACTCAATGACTACTTCGCTAGGTCGGTCAGTTGGAGTCACTTTAAATAGATAAATCTGCCTACCATTAATAGAACGAGTAACTACTGTTAAAAGTGTGCTATTGGTCTTTGGGATACCAGGAATATCAAGCTCTTCAATGCGGCGCAAATGAATTACAGTTGCCTGATTATACTCACAGTTTTTTTTAGCAACTAAGTTATCTAAGCAACCATCGACATCAACAGCAACAAATGAGGGATTATCAATCCAGAGCTTTTCAATAACTTCCCCAGTAGAAATGAAACTGATATTTACTCCATATCCTGGAGCCAATGCTACTGGAATTGGGTTATTTTGAGGTACTGAAGATTGCCCAGAAGAGGTTAGACTTACCCGTCTGACTGCTATGGCTGAATTACCAGGATCTGCACAAGCTGGCTTAGCTAGAAAAAGGGATAAAGCAAATAGTAAAAAAAATTGAGTTTTGGCTGGTTTAATTTTTAACTCTTGACCTAATTGTATTTGCAAGGCTGAAAAAAAATTAGTCATGGCTAGTTATAAGCTCCTTAAATGAAAAATTTAAACGTCAAAATGTATAGCAATGGAAGTATAGTTTAGGACATACTATTTTGGTTTAAAGGGAAAAGCGGATCCCCCCTAACCCCCCTTAATAAGGGGGGAACAGCCGATCTGGGAAGAGGCAACAAGAGTATGTCTTAACCTTTACTTCGACTGCTATCTGAATTCAGAAGATAGGCTACTACAACTCAAAGGGTGTGTTGACAAAAATTTGTACTGAACTTCCGGCACCCATATACCACAATTTGGGCAAATTTTGTAGTCGGCGTGTTGCTGAAGCATTACGCTCTACAATGTCATCAGCAAGAGGTTTAAACCCTCCCTCAAGCACTGCTCCCCATAGGTTGCGGTCTCGACTAGTGAAGGTGCTAGACTGGCTTGAGCCAAAACCACTGGAGGTGATAATTTGACTCCGTTCAGGTTGATTGAGTACTTCTCCGACTTTGGCAGCAGAACCAAACAAGAAGGCGATCATGTCATTTCTGGCGATATCACCAGAACCGCGATCCCAGACATTCGCCACCATGGGATTACCTTTATCTCCTCTGAGACTAATCACTCCTGGGGGTAACTGATATTCTTGGTCATCGATGATTAATGCGATCGCATCACTATTCACTAGTCCACTATCATCAACCATGTGACAGAGAAAGACAATTTTGCTACCAGCTTTGAGCAAAACTTGGTTATTTTCATCCACTAGAGGCTCACTCAGACTTACCACAAATCGTTCATCCAAATTTGGTTGTTGAGAATTTCGAGATAGGTTCGACTTTGTCCAAACAATTGGTGTCACTAATTCCCCAGCTGCTTCTTGACCAAAGGAAAATAGCTTCCGTCTAATCGTTCTGCCAGCTAAAATACTCGCTTCTTCTGAGATAGCAACTTGATCAGCAAAGATAACGGGAGATCCATTGAGGGGTTGGGGAGGATTGGGAGAGTGGGAAACTCTCTGTACAGTTGGGATTGACTGTGTACTAGCAATAGTAGAGCGTCCCCTGATCCTATTGTTTCCTTGGGCTACTGGTTGTGTTTGTGGGCTTGGTTCCATCATCGCCACATTTTGCTCTGGCGCTTCTGGAGTATTCCCTGAACTCAAACCATAACTTCCCAGTTGACTCAAAGCCAGCCATTGCTCCATGGGATCTATCTTTGCTGCTGGGGCTGGCGGAGGTGGTGGAGGTGTTGGTGCTTTTGCCACAGGGGGTGGTGTTGGTGCTGTCCGCACTGGTGCTGTCCGCACTGGACGGGGTGGGGGAGCTTGACGAATTACGACTGGTTGCCGCACTGGACGGGGTGGGGGAGCTTGACGAATTACCACCGGTTGCCGTACTGGACGGGGTGCTGGACGGGGTGCTGGACGGGTTGATGCTCTTACCACAGGAGGGGGTGGTGCTGAACGCACTGCTGGCCTAGGACGAGGTGGTGGAGGTGTTTTCGGTGATGGGGATGGAGTTTCTTCTGACTTGGCAAGCTCTATGGTTGTTTTTGGTCTTTTTTTGTCTTGAATGGCTTGGATCTGTTTTTGTTGCTTGGCTAGGGCTAATTCAGTCTTCAGTCGTCCGATTTCAGAATCGGTCGCGTTTTCCGATTCCTTCTCAACACTGGTGGGAATCGGAGTAACTTTTTCGACCAATTTCTTCTTAGAAGACAAGGAGGTCATCCCTGTAAAAACTAATCCGGCGACTACAGCAATTGACCCAGTTACTGCACCAACGGAAGCGCCTTTTGCCCAACCGGATTTTGCGAATTCCGCTTGGGTAACATTTAAGTCTGGATCTAAATCAGCGGTACCATCAGTCGATGGTATTACCCCCTGAGTGCTAGGATTTTGTTCTTGGTCATAACTAGTATCAAATTTTAGCAACTCAGCTAATGATTCTTCTGTCCATGTCGGGGCGGTATTCTCTGCACCATTGTTCTGCTGAATCAGAGTTTTTTTACTCATTTCTTCTTCAGATTTATGTTCGAGACTTTGGACATCAAAGTCTTTGAGATCTGATAGCTTCATAATTTCTCCCAGTTGCTGTAATTATTCCAGTTGCTGTAGTCATTAGTCCCACAACACAGATGTGTGAAGACCGACGGATGCCCGGATTAGTGGACTCTTGGATTCAGGACTATTGGACTTAGGATTCAGGTTTATTTCGAGTCTAAATCTTTGATACTTACTACTTCCAAACCTTTCTCTCTCGCCTTAGCAATAATTGGAGGTAGACTATCGTCTGCCATACCTGGTGAATACTTAGGAGGCTCCACTGCCCGTACATGCACCTGTTTGTTGAAGGGAATATAGGTGGGCAAATTATTGGTAGTATCTAGAACGGTTAATGTGCCAACCAAATCGATCGTCCATTCTCCTTCTTTTATTTTAATAGGTTCTCTGACAAATTGGGGGACAAAAGCAAATTGTGTTTTGCCTTTAAATACGTTTGATGGCGTTAAGTCTACTAACTTTAGGAGAAACGGATCACGAAAATCATCGGCTAAGGCAAAGCTAGCTTTCCAGGCTTGAGTAGATATTTTACCTCGACGCCTACCTTTGCCATGAATTTCTACTCCTGGATCAGAGTCTAAGTTAGAAAAAGGAACGCCATCTTTTCCAGGTAATCGTCCTGTCCAAGTAAACAGGTCACTCATGGTTTTAATGGTAAATGCTTTAATTACCTCTGGTGTCCGTTCTTTATTCCCAATGGTTTTTACCGCAGTGGTTTCACCAGTATTCAATTGCACCAAGGAAGGAGCTGGCTTATTAGCTAGCCTTGCTTGAGCGCCATACAACAGGGCGAGGAAAAACAGAATTAAGGTATTGTAAGCAAAGTTGCTAATTAAGATAATCCCCAGACTATCCGTCACATTGAAACTAGATAACCAAGTACTCTTCTTACCTCTTTGGAGAAATTTTAGCTTATTCTGAGGAGAACTAGTCGTGCTGTCCATTTATTTCAAGCCTCCTAATACAAAAGCACTGAAGGAGTTTAAGCTATTAAAAATAGCTAGACCTCCTCCAGCGGCTAATACTAACGCTAGGATGGGGGCAATTAATCCAGCGACAAAAGCAAAAACTAAGGGGTTATAACTCTCAGCATTAACAATTAATGTTGCGACTAAACCAACAATAATGTTGTAGCATATTTTCACTAAACCGATAGAGAAAAAGCTAATTAACCAAGCGTAAATAGCCTTAGCTCCCACAGGTAATAATGTGGCACCAACCGCTAATGGTCCTAATAGTCCGGTTAGCAACATGGAAACTTCTGCTACCCACTGAAAGGCCATACCAATCGACATTAACCAACCCGTTACTGCGGTTTGTAACGCAAAGCCGACTCGTTCAGTAACATTAAGAGGATTCAGCAATGAACCAACTTTATCGAACCATTGTTCAGATGTCGGTAACGTGTTAGAAAAGTCCCGTGCTTGTTTCTCTGCATTTGTTAAACAATCCACCTGTTGTTGAACATCGACGATAGAATCACATTGAGAAACCAAGGAATCAATAACCGCCTTCGCCCCAATATTTTCTGTCACAATTTGGTAGGATTCTTGCAAAGAAATTCTGGCAGATGTGTTTTGCAGTAGTGAATTAGAGGTATCGTTGATTACACTTCTGAGTCCGTGGGTGCCATTGGCTAAAATTGCTCCATCATTCGCTAACAAAACCGCGACTAATAACGGCCAGATGATCTCAGACCACATAATTGGCTCATCGTATTCTATTAAGGCTTTTGCCCATTGAGTCATGAATAGAACTAAGCTTCCCACGGCAAAAAACACCCCCAGTTTAGTGATCACAGCATACAACCCACCTCCGAGGACTTCACTCCAGAGCTCATTCATGGCTTCTGCGATCGCAATTTGTCCGGTACGACCATTCTGGATAATCTGAGAGGCTCCATTACTAAATTGAGCGATTAAGTTGGGGGTGACTATCATTTAATGATTACCTCTTTAGGTGATTAGTGATGGGATCAGCAAAGTTGAAACATTGGGGAGAGTGGGTAGATGAAGAATTCGCAGAGATGGGCAGACGGAGGAAATCCGGAATATAAGGACAAGTAGACATGGCGATCGCTACACATGGGGATAAACAAATAAGGTAGGAATAGGGACAAGCAGGTAAGCTAGACCAAGGAGACATAAGAGAAATAGTTGTGAGTGAGGAGTAATAAGTGTTAAGTGCTAAGTGTGTCAGTTCAGAATTGATAATTATTGAATAATTCTGGATCCAAATAACTGTTGACGGTCAACGGTTAACGATTAACAATTAACGATAAACAGTCAACAGTTAACTCTTTAGCTAACTAAAACAAGCCACTTAACGAGGTAATTCTCAAAGTTTCCATACCAGCGCCCAGTTTTTGGTATTGATCTGCCTGAGTTTGTCCATCCAAAGCACGAGAGATGTTGCTTTGGAGCATGTTAGAAATTTCTTGTCGTTGCGCTTCCTCAACAGTAGCGGCTTGCAAGGAGCCGAGTATGGCGGCTTGACGAGCATTCTGAAGAGCGACTTCTTTGATCACATTCTGAGTAACTGTCTGATTTTGAGCTGTTTGAGCTGATTCCTCTACCTGTGAAACAGTATCCTGCATTTGCTCTAGCTCCTCCCTTGACTGCTTCTGTCCTTCTTTACTCAGAACACGAGAGGCTGACGCTCTAGCAACTTGCCTTTCTACTTCATTAGCAAGTTTGTCTCCTTCATAAATTGGGTAATCGCTTTTTTGGAAACTTTCCTCAATTGACTCTCTGACCTCTTCCACATAGGGGATACCTAAAACTCCCATGGAATCTTCCAATGCTGATTTCAAATCGTTGTCTATGGTTTCTGGTAGATTGGTAAATTCATCGAAGAAATTTGTAAAGTAAGACTTAACCTTCTGAAATTCCTCAACAAACGAGCCAACAAAACTATCAACAATTCCACCAGAAGCATAGGCGGGTTTAGGAACTGTTGTAATTAGGGTACTAATAATTAACAACTGCATCCAAGTTTTGGTCATATTTTTCGCCATGATTGAACTCCTTGATTGAATAGTTACGAAAGCTGAAGACTGAAAACTGAAAGCTAAAAGCGTATCCCTGACTCACCTAGATCATCTTCTATTTTGAAGGCTTAATTTTGAAGTCTAACTTCTGCTCTCGGATCGGGTAACTTGGAAGTCACGACTTGGACTTCTGAATTACGCATTTCTGCCATTTTTTTACTAGCATAATGCATAGCCATAATTTTATCCTTGGGATGTAAGCGCATTGCTGTCTGACGAATTGCTGATTCTTCAGGATTATTAGCAACAGCTGTTAACAGTGCTGAACCGGGATAAAATCGACAGTAGGTGTAAATGCCATTGTCATCGAGTAACCATTGAGAATACATTCCTTCTTGTTTAGGAAAAAATCCTTCTGTGGCATTTTTGTTAATAATCTCTGAAGGATATTTCAGAATATTTACAAAGCTATCAACTGCTGTTGGTTGAATTCTCCCTACTAAGCGAGTTGTTATATTCTGAAAAATTTTCGCTGCACTGGGAGACTTGGAAATTGTATCTGGATCTTGAGCCGATAAAATTACCCGAATTCCGGCTTTGGCTCCATTAGCACACAATCTGCCAATTAATTCAGCAATGGAATTATACTGGAACAGAATGGGACTTTCATCGATGAAAAATATACTAACTGGCGAGGCTAAAGAACGTCTTAAGGCTGCTGAGTAAATCCCTAAGGAGAGTAGTGCAGCATCTTCGTCACTACTAATATTCCGTAAGGCAAAGACTAATAACTGAGCATCACTTCTAAAGGTAGAAGGACGACTAATTGCTTGTCCTACTCGGCTATTGATCCAATACCTCAGTCGCAATTTGACTTGATCTAAGGCTTGAAGGATATCCCCAGATACAGAGGTAACCCGCAATCTTTCTAAGGAACAAAAATCAATAAAATCTGCCAGGGTAGGCATTAATTGCCATTCTTGAGAGTCTAAGCCATTGATATTTGCTGCTACATAACGGTCATGGATTTGATCATCATCAAAAAAGGCTTTGATTGCTAAGCTTAACATGGCTCTGATGTTATCCGTATAAGTCCGGTCATGAAACGTCGTGGAGCCAAGAACCATTAGCATTAGTGCTTCGACTAAGAATTCTTTGTATTCTGTAAGTCTCTCTTGTTGTAGTTTACCATCTAATCCCTTTAAATTGGGCAATTCAAAAAGATTAACTGCCTCTCGACCAATATCAAAATAAGCTCCTTTATCCCCGAGAAAAGCGGTGTAGTCACTAAAGGTAGAACTGCCATCGGGTTTTGGATAATCCATAGCTGAGATGGGGATACCATGAGCCAAGGCTTGGGTAATAATTCCTGATGCTAAAACAGATTTTCCACTGCGGGTGGTTCCGAAAATACCTAGGTTTTTATGCTGTTTGAATAAGTCAATAAAAACTGGCGTACCCCCTTCAGCAGAGATTAATTCAAATCCCGTTTTATCCACTGTCCGGGTTTTGACTACTGGCATTAACCCTGGTGCAATATGGCTTAAATAGGTATGCGATCGCTTAAACGGACGCATTAATAGTCTACTCCAGGAAATCGGTAAGGTTTCTAGCCATATTTTCCAAGGATATTCGGTCTCCCTTACCATCCAAGCTGGTGGCGGAAAATAAGATTTTAACGTATAACACGCCTGATCTAACTCTTGTGGAGAATCGCGATGGACTAAGAAAACAACCGAGACATTAAATGGTACGGCTCCTTCATAGATAGCCGCTTGAGCCTCCACATTTTTCTGAATATTTAATTGTGCTTTAACATTAATCGTATTTTTCTCTTCTGCATATTTTGAGGAGACATTTGCCTGTTTCGTCAGCGAATGCATTTTGCTGGTTACTGTTTTAATATTCGCTTTGGAAATCTCGCAAAAACAATCGGTGTCATAGACCTCATCTTTTGCCATGACTTGCCAGAGATAGCGCATTTGGGATTCTTTATTTCTCCACCCCTCAGGCTTATCTAAAAAGAGCATGACTGCCGTATACTGGTCTTTGAGATTAATCCAACGTCGATCAGCAAATGGAATAGCGGTATAGTCTTCCATTAACAGAGAAACCGGGTGGATTTCTGAGTAAACCTCCTCGGTAACTCCAGCTTCAGTTAAGGAAAGCAACTGGGGAACTGAGCGAGGTGGTGTATTATTAAATCGCTGCCACACATAATTCCAACACTCTTGAGCAGAAAGAGGGCGAATCGATAGACCCATTTGATTACTCAACAGCCTTTCCCAAAATTGATAGCCATTATTAAAGGCAATCTCTATCACTCTCTCGATCTGCTGTTTTTCATACTCATCCAGCTTGCCAATGAATCCGTTCCACCACTTGGTAGCTGTCATCAAAAATTCTTCGATTTTATCAGATGCTCCCTCTCGACCTGATTCTACGGTATAGGTAGCAAATAAATACAACGTCTTTGGCTTTCTAATTCCCCCTTTGGTCAAGTCTTGAATTCGCTTCTTTTCTCCCATTATCAGGTACTTTAACTCGTTAGAGTCTGTATCCTTAATCAGCTGACTCAACGTGTTTTGTCTATCAGTGTCATCAGTGAAAGACGTTAGGTGAATTGTGAGGGTTTCTTGCTCTGGAAAATCTTTTAACCCAGCTTCGATGGCATCAAAAACTGGATCAATTAACTCCTGGCGTAAGGTGGTGTGTATGCCTCGACATTCAAAACCAAACACAAATTTATAGGAAGCTTCTCCTTTTTTGAGAATGTATCCCCCAACATCATATCCATCAATTCTGACTTCTAGGAAACTCGCTAATTTACAGTCATCCTCGAACGGCTTTAAGGTTTTCTTTTTACCATTTCCTACATCAACCCGCTTCTTTCCCATCTTTTGTTTAGCTTGATCGTGAGCTTGAGTTGTTGTCATACTTTTTAGCCTTTGCCCTTTGCCTTTTCCCGTTTAACATCTAAAAGCCTTTGGTATCTACCCATTCCTCTTGTCCATTGAGGTACAGGTATAAACTTAGAAAGAAATTTCCAATGGCTAGAGGAAGTTAGCACCCACCAAGTAGACATACCCCAAACTCCGAAACAAGATGTCCATACCCAACTAGCTCCTAGTACTCCCTTGACGATGTAATAGGCAATTGCCCAAATTATTGCCCAGGGGATAAACTGATCGGCTGGAATAGGACCAATTCTCGGTTTTTCATCAAGAGTTCGGTTAACACGACGGAATTTTTGCTCTGAGTTATTTGCCATAGGTCAAGCTATTTTGGATCAGACTTGCGTTCCTATCAGTGATTGAAAAAACCTTCAATCTCAATAAAACCCTGACTACTCATCCCTTCAGCTAGATAAAACTCAACAGGCAAATTAGATAAGCGCGTAGTTTATGCTCCTGTGCCAGTGATATAGCCTGCTAAAAGATCACCCAAGGTAACTACAATCAAAATGATGATTGGAGTACGGGCTAGGGTTTTCCAGTCATCATCTTGTTGGGCAGCATTGACGACTTTTACCAATGAAATACCCAAATAAATGAGGAATAGTGCTCGTAAAACGTTAAACACCAGGGACACCAAATCGGAGTCTACTTCTGGAATAGCACTAGTTAGCCAATCTTCTGCGACTTGGAAAAACTGGGCATGGGCTGGCGCAGCGGTAAAGTCCAACATAAACCACAGAAAAGCGAATAGGAAAAGACAGGATCCTAAACCATATTTCCTGATTAGCCGTTGAATTTGATTCCCAGAATTACTAGGTTGAACTCCAATCCACTTCACTCCCACAACTAGACATATCAAAAATGATACAGCAATCAAAGGAGTGACGGAGGTACTGATATAGAGATCCAATGCCATTGCGATCGCAGCCATGCCCATTAAATAGCCCAAGGGCACTTGCTTCAACTGAGCAAGCAACTGAGCAAACAACTGAGCAAACATAGTTTCTTTACTTTTCCAACGCTGTTGTTGACGAGGTGACATCGCAACAGAGGACTTGTTGACCATGGTGGATTTTTCTTTCCGTAAATTTTCTGACTCTTATTGTGATACAGAAAATTTTTAAATCGCAAAAGCGATCCCAGAGGAATAGTTCAATTTATCTTGATTAATAAATGTTACTGATTTAACGAGCATTTTGAATAACCTAAATGATTGTAATTGCTTCACCCCAGGGATTACAATTACTTAACCTCTCAGTATCATTGGCACAGCTCCCCAACAGTCTTCAAATGTTACTCGTCCAAAAGGAATAGATAAATAAACTTAATTTTAAGAAAACTCTGATAAAAGAAAAAAAACTTAACAAAAAAACCGCTGAAACTCAACCTATAGGTAGAGGCGTTAGTGGTTAGTGGTTAATACGCTATTTGGCTTAATTTTAAACTTAAACAACTAAAGTTTAATAACTAAACTTTAGTTGCTAATTGCTAACCACTAACCCAATCTTGGGATCTACTTCACCAAACCACTGCGAAGTGCTTGCACGGCTGCTTGTGTTCTATCGTCACAGCACAGTTTCCAAAGCAGAGACCGAATGTGAGTTTTAACTGTGCCAAGACCTAGCAATAATCGCTCGGCAATTTCGTCATTTGTATAACCGGCTACGATCAATTCCAAGACAGTTAGTTCCCGTTCAGTCAGTGGATTTTCCCTAAGAATCTGATAATAGTCAGGCTCACAGGAATTGATTAAAGTAATCCCAGAAAAATTCTTAACTGGTGACTTGATACTATTTTTTAGGAGATAACCAGCTATTTCTGGATCAATCCAGTGTTGCCCTTCATAGGTAGCTCTCAAAGCATCTAAGAAAGTACTGGTGTCTACATTAATTTTCGGAAAATTGATACGTTTTAGATAATAAGAATCTACCCCAGCCCCAAAAGCGCTTATAACAAATTCTTCTGATGTGTCCCAAGATAGCAGCAATATGTTAGTAAAAAATGCCACTTTCCAATTTCTGACTAATCGCAATAACGCATCACTATTGTTTGAAGGCTCTAAATTAATGACTACTACGTCCGGGTTAGATTTTTTTAAAAAGGCCGCCACATGACGCATGCTAGAAACTTGAGAGACCAAACTGACTTCTTTGTACTGCTCCAAGACTTTTCTGAGACCCAACTGCGCTAAATCACCCCTCTCAATCAGTAACACCCGAATTTCTTTGACTACGTTCATAACCATAGACTAGAACACTGATACCGAAATTGACAACTTAGGATGTGTGTGCTAACCTAACAACCCAAAAAAAAATGGAAGCGATCGGCCGTAGGCCACGCTACGCGAACGCGCTCCATAGCTCAAGATTGATCAGCAAGCTTGTGATCATGAGTCGCCACCTACCGAAATTGTTTCCATCGGTTGATTAGCGCTTTGACTCAATATCCCTGATGATACAACTCATAAGAGTAGGTTTTTAACAAAGACGTCAGGGGTAGGGAGTAGGGGGTAGGGTGTAGGGTGTAGGGGGTAGGTTTTTTAGATTTGGGTAAAACATGGGACGACCCAGAGGGAGAGGAAAAGGAAAACAACGAACAAGCGATGCAGCTCCTTCATGCGGGGGTTTCCCCCAAGACCGCGCTGCATCGCTTTCTTATCCCCCACACCCACACCCCACACCCCACACCCCACACCTGAGGTCAAAGTAAAAAACCTACCCTTATGAGGTAGGGAGTAGGGGGTAGGGTGTAGGGTGTAGGGGGTAGGTTTTTTACATTAGGGTCAAACATGGGGCGACCCAGAGGGAGAGGAAAAGGAAAACAACAAAGAAATGATAATTTTGAACGACAAATTAAGTACATTGTCTTGATGCAATAGCGAGTGGGGGAAACCCCGGCAGTCGCTCATGGGGGGGACCCCCAAGACCGCGCTGCCTCCCCAAGACCGCGCTGCATCGCTTTCTTCTCCCCCACACCCCACACCCCACCCCCTACACCCTACTCATAAGGGTGGGGGGTAGGGAAAATCAGTTCTTGTTTTCTAGGGCGCGAATTAGAGCTGATAGTAATCTACCATTCGACTCGCATTGGCTAAGAAGGGAGTCAATAACTTCACCCGACCCTAACTTCACCCTTTTCGATAGTAGAAGATGAGTTTCTAATTCTTTGAGGGAACCTTGTGCAATATATAAAAACTGAATATACTCAAGTCTTGTTTTTCTTCCATATCCCTCAGCAATATTAGCTGGAATTGAAGCTGATGCTCGGCGAATCTGGGAAATCATTCCATAAAGTTCTTCTTTGGGAAAATGACGAGTAGCTAAATAGGACATCTGAGCTAAATCCATCCCTACCTGCCAAACCTTTAGGTCACGATAAGATTCTATTGTCATTATATGATACAAGTAAACTATCTTTCTTCAACCCCACACCCCACACCCCACACCCCACACCCC
>NZ_CEYLVT010000013.1:43744-69491 GCF_982860115.1 Moorena sp. | reverse complement strand
ACGGCGGTTGACTCCTGCGGCGGTGGAGTGGAACAGCCAGCAACAGGCAAAGTTTCTTTGGCATGCTAACCCTCGTCTTGATTTGTTGAAAAAGGTACTCAATTCTGATAATAACTGGCTGAACCAAGTAGAAGCTGAGTTTGTGCGGCGTAGCGTCAAGCGAAAAAGCTTTAATACTCGTCGGAATTGGGGTGTGGCGATCGCAGTTATGCTGGGGTTAGGTACAGGTTTAGTATTTTCTTTGATTGGACAGAGAGATGCTCTAATAGGTCAAATTCAGGCTTCTCGGCAAGCCGCTGAAGGAAACTTACAATCAGGTCTAGAGTTAGAAGCTTCGCTTGCCAGTTTACGGGCAGCGAAATCTCTTAAAGATTGGCCGGGATACTTATCTTTATTCAAGCCAGACCCTAAGCTAAAAATACAAGTTACAAAAACACTGCACAAGGTTGCTTATGGAGTAAGAGAACGGAATCGCCTGGAAAAACATCAAGGCAGAGTCATCGGTCTTGGTATTAGCCCCGATGACAGCAGAATCGCTAGCGTTGACACTACGGGAATCATCTGCTTGTGGGACAGGTCAGGCAAACTTCTGAATGATGATTGTTTCCAAGGGCCTGAAGGCTGGGTTCAAAGTGCCAGTTTTAACCCTGATGTCAGTTCACTGGCTACCATTAACACCAGTATAGATTCTTCTGGAGCTCTTGGTAGGATTTATACCTTGGCTTTATGGAACTTAGAAACTCAACAGCAGGTTGAGGTAAATCTTGGGTCTGAATTTTGGGGTTGGGATGTCGTCTTTAGCCAGGATGGCGAGCAACTTGCTACTCGCGGTAGCAGGAATGATAGTCGTCTTTTTAGGTACTGGGACTTATCAGGTCAAGAAATATCCGAAAACCAATTTAAAGGAGAACTACAATTCTCAATGCTAGATACAATTTCTAGCAGTGATGGTAAGGTCGCAACTGCTGAAGAAGACAAATTCTCCTTGAAAGACTCCTCTGGTCAAGAGATAGCTCTAATCAAAACAAATCATGCTTGGATTGATAGCTGGCTTTTCAGCCCTGATGGTCAGCAGTTGATTACCGCAGGTAGAGATGGCAGCATTCGTATTTGGGACTTTAAAGCTAATCAATTTCCTGTGAATAAATTTCGGAGTGAAGACCCGGTTTGGAGTTTCAGTTTTAGTCCAGTTAGTAGTTTACTAGCTACCGCAGACAATGATGGTAACACCCGGTTGTGGAATTTAAATGGTACAAAGGAGAGGACATTTCCAGGACAACGAAAAAGTAATTTAGTTCCAAGGGTTATTTTTAGCCCTAATGGTCAACAACTGGCTACCATGGAAGGGTATGCTATCGTCCGCTTGTGGAACTTGAATGGTAAAAAATTGGCTGAATCAAAACCATCTCAAGGTCAGATTGTGGGCTTAAGTTTTAGCCAGGATAGCAGCTTCTTACTAACTACGGTAAAAGAAGGTAATGTCCACTTGTGGAATCAACAGGGTACATCTTTAAAAAAATTTAGCGCCCCTCAAAGGGATATTTGGCAAGTAAGTTTGAGTCCTGATGGTAGCTTACTTGCAACACTGGAAGATGACGGTACTGCACGCTTGTGGGATTGGTCGGGCAAATCTTTAGCCGAATTTCAAGGTCATTCTAGTCGAATCGACAAGGTAATTTTTAGCCCTGATGGGAAGTTACTGGCTACCGCCGCAAGAGATGGTACTGCCCGTTTGTGGAACCTAGATGGCAAAGAGTTAGCCCAATTCAAAGCAATACCAAACGCGGGAATGCAGGTTAGTTTTAGTCCTGATGGCAAATTACTGGCTACTGCAGAAGGCGGTATCGCTAAGTTATGGGATGTAGAGACCAAGGAGGAGGTGGCAGAATTCAACGCAGAGCCTCGAGGTCAGGTCTTCGATCTCAATTTTAGCCCGGATGGTAAGCAACTGGCTATGCTTGCCAACGATCAAATAGTGAGGTTGTGGCAAATTGAATCCTTCGATCAACTCATGGTGCGGGGTTGCAATTGGGTGCGTGACTATTTGGAGAATAACCCCAATGTCGAGAAAAGCGATCGGCATCTTTGCGACAATGTTAACAAGTAGTTACCTTCATCTAAAAGTTTTGGTAGCCACGATTGTGTTTTTGGCAATTGGCTTATCTTTCTAATTGTCTAAGAATTTGCGTTCGTGTAGCGTGGCCGTAGGGCAATCACACCGAAAACTAAACCTACGAGTGATTGCAGAACTCGTAGGGTGGGCAAGGGGAAACTTTACCAATAGATTCATCAAATACCCCCTTTTCCCTTTGCCCACCAAATTACTCCGCAAGACTTACTGATAGTTCAACTGCTGAGGCGGAGTCGATATCAGAAGAGCACTTTATATATGGGCGTACACCTTTGTCATTATAAAAAAATAATATCAAAAAATAACACCAACCGATGATAATATTGGCCAGATAACCCAAATGCCAGTTCCTTCCAATGCCAACCAATGCGCACTGACAGCCTATTTTTTGACACTCCCCGCGCCTTTAGGCGCGGGGATTCTTCGCTCATAGACTCGACTTGCTGCTCCTGGCCGAAACCAAGAACAGTAGAGGCCAAATCTCCCGAAGCGTTCGGATCTATGTTCGCGTAGCGTGACCTACGGTCAATCCAGGTTCCGGTGTGCCCCACCGTACCCAAGGCTCTTTTTAAAATGTTGTTCGCGTAGCGTCGGCTTCGCCGAATCGCGGCGTTGTGGTCACGGTCTAATTCACAACCGCATTCACAAACGTGAGTCCTAGTTGATAGTGACTTCTTTACTACCTCACCGCATTTTGAGCAATTCTGGCTTGTGTAGGCAGGGTTTACCGCAACAGTGACTCTGCCAAATTTCTGACCAAAATGCTCTAACCATTTTCTAAATTGATACCAACCTGCATCGTTAATAGACTTCGCTAGACAATGGTTTTTAACCAGGTTATTTACTCTTAAATCTTCATAGGCGACCAAGTCGTTAGATTCGGCGAAGCCGACGCTACGCGAACGGATTACGCAGCGCGCCAATCTCTTGGCGTGATCTTCACGTTGCCTACTTATTTTAAGGTGTTGCCTACCTAACCTATTAACTGCTTTCTTGCGATTAGCTGAGCCTTTCTTTTTCCGAGATACTCGGCGTTGATAAAATCTTAGACGCTTCTCCCCACTTCTATAAAAACGGGGGTTAGGTTCTGTATTACCTCTGGAATCGGTATAGAAGTCTTTTAGTCCTACATCTAATCCTACGGTAGCGTCGGCTGGGTCTAATTGTTCTTTTACATCAACAGAGATGCACAACTGAACATAGTAGCCATCCGCCCTTCTTACAATGCGAACCCGTTTAATTTGCTTCTTGTCGAAGCGCCACAAGTCCCATGTACCTTTGAGTTTCAGCTTTCCGATTCCCTTCTTGTCACTGAAGGTGATTGATTTCTTATCAGGGGAAAGCTTCCATCCTGATTGCTTATACTCAACCGACCTACAGTGCTTTTGAAAGCGGGGAAAACCTTTCTTTCCTGGTACCTTCTTTTTACAGTTTTCAAAGAAACGAGAAATTGATGACCATGCCCTTTCTGCTGCGGCTTGTCGAGCAGTAGAGTTTAGTTCGTTGGCAAAAGGGAAATTCTTAGCCAGGGTCTTGCAGTACTTATTTAAGTCGTATTTATTCAACCCTTTATTGTCTATCCATAACCGAATGCAGCTATTTCTAACGAATTTAACTGTCCGAATAGCCTCGTCTATGGCTTGATACTGTGCCTTTTTTCCGTATGCCTTGAACTCAATAATACTCATCAAAAATCGATATTTTTGGCTATTACATTTATGGTAACACGATTATAAAAAAATGACAATTATTAACCTGTCTTTTCGCGCTTTGCGGCTAAAGTCGCTAGTCACTTTCATCTCCGCTATAAAGAGGCGGAGTTTTCAGTGTTTAGTTTTCTAATAAAGTGTTCCAAACCCTCCCTGGTACTTTCTTTGAACTCCTGGAAGAAAACTCTCAACTAGCACAAAACTATAATTTTAAGGCCGTCGAACTCAAAGAACTCGCCAAACGCACCGACGGCGTATTTCTCCCCAAACGGGACGGTGACCCCATTTATTTCCTAGAAGTCCAATTTCAGAAAGATGAAGACTTGTACTACCGCCTGATGTAAGAAGTGTTTGTCTACTTGGGACAAAATCGTTGGCGACATGGCTGGCAAGCGGTAGTATTTTGGGCTAAGCGCAGCTTGGATACAGGGATTCCCAGATGTTATGATCCCGAAGTCCAAACAGGATATCTGCGCTCAGTTTACCTCGATGAAACTCCAGACACCTCAGACTCAATCGGATTGGGACTGGTACGCCTGGTAGTAGAACCACAGACCAATGTCCCACAGCGAATACAGCAACTGGAAAGATGTGCGAGGGCCCTACCAGTAGCACAGCAAAGAAATGCGATAGAATTAATAGAACAAGCCTTAGTGTATAAATTTCCTGAACGTCCTTGGAGGGAATTAGAAGCGATGTTTGGACTTACTGAATGGAAACAGACCAGATTTTACCGGGAAGTTAAGGCTGAAGGTCACCAAGAAGGTCACCAAGAAGGTCACCAAGAAGGTCATCAAGAAGGTCGCATTACTGAAGCACAGATTTTGGTCATGCGTCTGCTGAAAAAACGATTTCCAGAAATGACCGAGGAAATAAACAACTTAGTTGAAGGTTTGTCTTTGTCAAATTTGGAAGGGTTAACAGATATTATTTTTGAGTTGAATAGTTGGGAAGATTTGTTGAGTTGGTTGTCACGGGTAGACCAATAATGCTCACATGGATGTTGATACCACTCATACTCTAGAAATGCTGTGAAAAAAACTCCCAACTTTACAATGCCTTGAACACCTGGTTAGAGGATATCTGAAAAGTTTTTTGATACTGAATTTTGCCCCTAGCCCCCCAAGCGAGCAATCCCTCGCTTGGGGGGAACAAGAATCCATTTGATGGTAAAAGTCCCCTAAAGTTGGGGTACTAACGGGGGCTTGGATGTAGCAAATGAGACTTCTCAGACAACCTCTCAATAACTATTCAATTCCATCTAGATTGAAGCGCTATTGCGGAACGATTCTACGAGATAATCTGCAAAGGCGTGAGCTGAAGGCTTTGCACCTCTCCCTCCAGCGAGCAAAGCATTAACTTCGACAGTCCCGATTTCCCAATCTGCAAGAACTTGAACGAGTTCACCCCTTTCGAGTTCTGCCCTACACCCCCACAAAGCCGTGGAGATAATCCCCATTCCAGCCAAAGCAGCAGCCGTTGACGCCTCATTGACACTCACCATGAGCTGACCTTCAACTCTTACGGACAAAGTTTTGCCGTCTTTTTTAAAACTCCAGCCAGTAGACCCCATACTCGAAGGCCCAATAATCACTTGATGCCCTGCAAGGTCTGCAGGAATTTGTGGCGTTCCGGCCTTCGCCAAATATGCGGGAGAAGCAGCTATCAGGCGCGGTGTTAGACCTAGCCGCCGCGCGACCATAGTTGAATCGCTGAGCGGACCGAAACGTAGTGCAACATCAATAGCCTGGTCAATTAAATCTTGGCGCGAATCAGTCAGCACGAGATCAACATGCAACCCCGGATGTTGAGCCAGAAAATCGGGAAGGCGAGGAATGATTTCGCGTACCGCGAAGCTTATGGCAACCCCCACTCTCAATCGCCCCTGCAACTTTCCATCACTACGAACCAGATGATTAGCCTCTTCCAAAGCAGACAGAATCGGTTCTATTCTCGCCAGATAGTCCGCCCCGGCCTCAGTTAATTTCACTGCATGGGTACTTCTGACAAATAGTGCCGCCCCTAGATCCTTTTCCAGTTTGGAGATGATTCTGGAAACAGAGGGCTGGGACAAGTTAATCTCTTTGCCCGCAGCCGTAAAACTACCGGTTGTGGCCACACGGCAAAACAAGCGCAAGGTCGAGATTCGATCAGTCATTCGTTTTTTAAATAACTATTAGACATAGATTACCACTACCAATTAAAAAACAAATGAGCAATACTGAATAGTAGGCAGATGGATCGGTTCACGAAAGCCTCAATGCATTACCAGTCTTTGACTGGACCCTGATGTAACCCTCATGTCAATGAAAAACCACAAAATAGGAATAAAATTATGTCTCTTCAAGAAAAACTCGACGCTTTTAAGGCAGATTTTGAAGCCAACAAGGCTCCTGCCGCTGCGGTGGAAGCCTTTCATCGTTCCACCCGTGAATTGATCGAAAATGGAAATGCCGAGCGCGCCCTCAAAGCAGGTGAACGAGCGCCCGAATTTACGTTACCTGATTCAGACGGCAACCTAGTCTTTTCGAGAGCTTTGCTCGCCAAAGGCCCCTTGGTAGTGACTTTCTATCGTGGTGTCTGGTGCCCCTATTGCAATTTTGATCTACAAGCACTAGAAGAAATTGCTGACGACATCCGTTCCCGAGGTGCTTCACTTCTGGCGATTTCCCAGCAAGGAGCTTCAAGCAGTCGCAAGTCCCAAAGGGATAACAATCTGAGTTATCCAATCCTCACAGACCAAGGTGGAGAATTGGCAGAGCGTTTTGGCCTGCGCTGGACATTGCAGCCCTATTTGATTGAAGTTTTTAAGATGTTCCAGGTGGATCTTCCAAAGATTCATAACGATGACAAATGGACCTTGCCCATGCCCGCAAGGTATGTCATCGACACTGATGGCACAATTGCCTACACAGAAGTCAATCCGGATTATACTAGCCGTCCTGAGCCTAGCGATCTATTCCCGGTTCTCGAGAAACTCGTTCTTTCAACAGCACAATAGCAGATCAACGCACTATCGTTTCTCATTGCCTTGGTGTAATGCGTAGAGAGTATTACATTACACCAAGACCTGAGGCTATAGAAGCCTCAGGCCTGTTCAGGCAACATACCGTAAGAGCAATGAAAAATCTTGGAAGTAATAAACGTGAGTTCAGGATAACAAAAGAGGGATCATGACAACTCAATTAGCGAACAACTTGACACAAGTCCGATACGGCACTGAACCGGTTGATGGCATCAACGTCTTTTACCGGGAGTCCGGAAGTGCCCAGCAACGAGCAGTCGTATTACTGCATGGCTATCCGGCCTCGTCGCACATGTACCGTGACGTTCTAGCCGCACTTGGTGACGAGTTTTACCTGATTGCCCCCGACTATCCGGGCTTTGGCCACAGTGACTTTCCAGACTCCAAGGATTACAAATACACGTTTACCAATCTGGCCACAACGATCGACAAGTTCCTTGAGCAGAAAGGCATCACGGAGTTTGTGCTGGTGATGCAGGACTATGGAGCACCGGTTGGTTATCGGCTGGCGACGAAATATCCTGACCGGGTCAAAGGCCTGATCGTGATGAACGGTAATGCCTACGAAGAGGGTTTCCATCCAGAGAACTCAGCGGCGGTTAGCGATTACTGGGAAAACCGCACTGCTGAAAACGAAACCATGATTGTCGGCCAGCTCATGAGTCTCGAAGGCATCAAATGGATGTACACCGAAGGCACCCGGAACCCAGAGGGCATTAACCCGGACAACTGGGTTCTCGACTTCGCCCGAATTGATCGACCCGGCCAGCAGCAAGTGCAGTTGGATTTATTTTACGACTACCAGAACAACGTCAAACTGTACCCGCAGTGGCACGCATTTCTTCACGAGCACCAGCCACCAACATTAATTGTCTGGGGTGCAAACGACCCAATTTTCGTAGCCGCTGGTGCTGAAGCTTATCGAAAGCACCTCGACGACATTGACTTCCACCTGTTCGACACCGGGCACTTTGTGCTGGAAGAAGATGCTCCCCAGGTTATCGAGAAGATGCGTGATTTCCTGCAGCAAAACCAATTCTAGAGCCAGAAAACTACAACAACTCTAGTGTAACCTAAAAGGAGAAACTTATGTCACTTAAACAACAAGAACAAACCGGTAGGTTGGCACGCATTAGACAATCATTCTTCGATCTGCCGACCTGGGTACAAATCTGGATGATGTTTATCCTTGGACCAGTAAACATGGCCACGCTCGCGTTTTTTAACCAACCAGCTGGCGTTCTGATTGCGGCGTTGGCGTTGAGCGGAATGATCATCACCGTAGCCATTGTTATTGCTGTTGGCGGATTTTCTAAACTAGCAGCGGCTGGGCATGTACTACCCTGGACACCACTCGTTTTGATCCTGACTTTTGCTAGGCCGGACGGCACCGCAGTCTATCAGGCGTTTTTGACGGCACTATTGGTTATCAATGTGATATCCCTGGCGTTCGACTTGAACGATCTGCGGATTTGGCTCAAATCCAGAGCCCAAACCTAGAAGATAGGAAACTTAACAGATTTCTGAAGCTTTGCATCAGTCTCCACCTTTGTGAAACGGTTCGTTCTTGTATAAAAAGAACTTCGTCGTCTTTTTGTAAAGATGCAGGTAACTCTATTTTCAACCTAAAAGGAGAAAACCATGTCACTTCAACAACAACTCTCAGAGCTCAAAATGAACATCAAATTTCAGATTCCTGAAGACGTGGATTATACGACTGGAGCTAATCGGGAAGACGTGCTTAGCGTTGTTCACAACATCAAGTAGTCCCAATGTCTCGATAATTCACTAACAGTCAACAAAAAAGAAAGAATCAATGAAAATCTTAGATAGCACAATTCTTGTTACCGGTGCCAATCGCGGGATCGGTCTGGCTTTAGTCGAGAAGTCGCTGGAAAAAGGAGCCGCTAAGGTCTACGCGACTTATCGCTCAGAAAACAACCGCTCGACGCTTGATGAGTTTGGTGAACGGGTAGTTCCTGTTTATCTCGACCTCGGAGATCAGGCGACGATTGCGCAGCTTGTTCAATCAGTCCCCTCACTGAATATCCTCATCAACAATGCGGGCATCCTTAGCGCCCTTAGTTTGCTAGAGAACACTGAGGAGCAGTTGCGTAACGACTTTGAGACCAACTTTTTTGGAACACTCGCAGTCACCAAGGCGATGCTGCCCGCACTCAAGAAAGAAAGTTCAGCGGCAATCGTGAATGTTGCCAGCATCGCTGGCCTCGCGGCCATGCCGAGTTTAGGTGGTTATTCCGCGTCAAAAGCTGCCGTCCATTCAATGACGCAGTCGATACGCGGCAAGTTGAAGGGCGACGGCATCTCGGTACATGGAGTTTACCCCGGTCCGGTGGCGACGCGCATGACGGAAGGCTTCGATATGGAGATGACACCGGCTCCGGCAGTTGCTGGAAAAATTCTGGAAGGCATCGAGAACGGCATTGAGGAAATTTTCCCGGATGCCATGGCGCAACAAACAGGACCGCTCTTCCTCAGTTCACCCAAAAGGCTGGAACAGAACTTTGCTTCCTTTTGATTTTCAGCTCCTGCAGCAAATCCAATAGTTAGATCCAGAAGACAACAACAACTTTATTCCCAACAAAGGAGAAACCTATGACAAGTTTTACAACACACACAATTGAAAGCGCACCGGCAGCTTCTAAATCCATCCTGAAAGCTGCTAAGAAAAAACTCGGCTTTATACCGAATCTCATGGCAACCATGGCTGAGTCTCCAGTGATGGTTGAAAGTTATCTGACGATGATGAGATTGTTTGACAAAACTGAGCTTAGTGAAACCGAGCGCCAGATTATCTTGATGACCAATAATCGTTTGAATGGCTGTACCTATTGTATGGCTGCCCATACAGCAGTTTCCAAAAAGTCTGGGGTAGATGATGGCGTGATTGAAGCACTGCGCAGTGGTTCACCCATAAATGACTCTAAGCTTGAAGCCTTACGCACATTCGCGGTTATTATTCATGAAACACATGGAAGGCCAACTGAGGAGCAAGTCGAGGCATTCCTTGCAGCGGGTTATACCAAGCAAACGATTCTGGAGGTGATTGTTGGCACGAGTCTCAAGGTGCTCTCCAACTACACCACTCCTATCGCGAGACCAAAGCTTGATGATGCCTTTGCCCCAATGGCGTGGAGTAAGGATATGGCTCAGTTGTATTGACACTCCCCGGTCTAAAGACGCGGGGATTCTTCATTCATCGACTCGACTTGCTGAACCTGACCGGAATCAAGAACAGTAGAGGCCAAATCTCCTGAAGCGTTCGGATTAATAATCCAAGTTCCGACGTGCCCCGTCGTACTTATGGCTCTATTGCGGATGTTGATGGCGGCGTTGTGGTCTCTATCAAGTTCACATCCGCATTCACAGACATGAGTCCTAGTAGAAAGGGATTTCTTGACTACCTCACCACATTCAGAACAGTTTTGACTAGTATAGGCAGGATTTACTGCAACAGTTACCCTGTCAAATTTAGTTCCAAAATGTTCCAGCCATTTCCTGAATTGATACCAACCTGCGTCGTTAATAGACTTGGCGAGACAGTGATTTTTTACCAGATTTTTAACTCTTAAATCTTCGTAGGCGACCAGATCGTTAGATCGGATTACGCAACGTGCAATTCTCTTTGCATGTTCTTGACGCTGCCTACTTATTTTAAGATGCTGTCTACTTAGCCTATTAACCGCTTTTTTGCGATTGGATGAGCCTTTCTTTTTCCGAGAAACCCGGCGCTGATAAAACTTTAAACGTTTCTCCCCTTTTCTGTAGAATCGGGGATTGGGTTCAGAATGACCATTGGAGTCTGTGTAGAACTCTTTGATTCCTACATCTAGGCCAACCATCTCGCCTGTGTGCTCTACTTCCTCTTTCACGTTAACTGCAACGCAGAATTGAACGTAGTACCCATCAGCTCGCTTGACTATCCGAACCCGATTAATTTGCTTCTTGTCGAAGCGCCACAAATCCCAGGTGCCTTTGAGCTTAAGCTTTCCAATCCCTTTTTTGTCTGTGAAGGTTATAGACTTTTTGTCAGGAGATAATTTCCATCCTGACTTCTTGTATTCGACAGACCGAGCAAGTTTTTGGAACCTTGGAAAACCCTTCTTGCCTGGGACTTTTTTCTTGCAATTATCGTAGAAGCGAACAATCGATGACCATGCCCTCTCAGACGCAGCCTGACGAGCAGTAGAGTTTAATTCATTGGCAAAAGGGAACTCTTTTGCCAGTATTTTTGAGTACCGACTAAGGTCGCTTTTCCCTGTCCCTTTATTCTCTAGCCACAAACGGATGCAGCTATTTCGGATAAACTTAACAGTCCGGATAGCTTCGTCTATGGCTGAATATTGAGACTCTTGGCCTTTGGCTTTGAACTCTAGAATAATCACCGAATATCGACCTCCTTAACCTTGACCAACGGTCACGCTACGCGAACGGTTACGCAGGGTAAGCGCAAGAAAAAATGGCTCATAATGTGCATTGGCTGGATATCTGTTGATCGTGGCTCGAAACCCCTATAATCTCGTAGAACTGTACTCGCAATAGAGTTAATTTGTTGAGAATGACGCGGTCTTTTTATCAATAAGGATATGCTTATTGCTTCTTGCGCTTACCCTGTTCGGTTACGCTACGCAAACGATATATTTTTATATAAACAATTTCGTATAAAAATGTCAAGTATTAGCCAAGATTTTTCTCACGGCGACTAAAGTCGCTGGGCACTTTCATCCCCGCTCTAAAGATACGGGGCTTTCAGTGTTGGAATTTCTAGTAAACCGCGACCAGTCTGTGTGAAGACATGAACAGGTGCTTGACCAGAACATCGATACGGGAGATGCAACCGGACGACTTTTGTTCAACATGCTGGGGGCAATTTCCTCGTGGTGTTGTCAATAATGCGGGTTACGGAGCCTATGGCCCGTTAGAGGACATCCTCTTAGGTCAACTTTGCCCTTGGAGCTATCAGGGCGATCTGATGACTTGCCTGTGAAAGCCTTGTGATGGGTTCCATACGGGGGCATTGAACCCCCGGGTGGAACCGCGCATTGCTATCACACCAAATCAAAGATTATGGTGTGAGGCTCCTGCTAAACTAGCTGATCTTCCCTATCTCCGAAATCAGTGAAGCGTGTTGATCAAGCTCAAGGGTGAAGCTCAAAGGTAAGCTTTGGTTTAAGAGCCCATCTGGGCAGCAACTTCTTCAGCAAAGTTGCTTTCTTCCTTTTCTATACCTTCACCCAAGACGTAGCGAGTGAAGCGACGCACTTGGATGTTTTCACCCAACTGGCCAATACATTGCTTGACTAATTCTTCCACTGTGATGCTTTGATCACGAATGTAAGGTTGATCCATCAATGAGAGTTCTTTAAGGCGTTTTTCAATCCTACCCTGAACAATTTTCTCTTTGATATTTTCTGGCTTTTTGCCTAGGTCATCCCTACCCATTTCAATGTCTTTTTCTTTTTGAACAATCTCTTGAGGGATGTCATCGACCTTCACGTATTCAACGTTAGGGCAAGCTGCTACTTGCATGGCGACGTTCTTGACTAGGGCTTGGAACTCGTCGCGGCGGGCAACAAAATCGGTCTCGCAGTTAACTTCTACCAGTACACCGACTCGACCACCAGTGTGGATGTAGCTGCCGATAATTCCTTCTGCTGCCACACGACCGGATTTTTTCTCAGCTGAGGTAATGCCTTTTTTCCGCAGCCATTCTATAGCTTTGGCCGTGTCTCCGTCGCTTGCTACAAGAGCTTTTTTGCAATCCATCATGCCAGCGCCGGTTTTTTCCCGTAGCTCTTTGACAAGTTTTGCTTTAATTTCCGCCATGTTGTTTTTGTTCCTACTGTTAGTGAAACTGATTACACCGTGATATCTTCCCACACTACTCGATCCGTGAGTATGGGCTTACCAGCCCACGCTGAAAGCTAGTTGATTTTTATCAAAGGATAAATTTCAGAGTGGGGCTTCAAGGTCGAAGATAACTAACTATTCTTCCTCAGTATTCTGGTTATCTCCTTGATCTTGGGATTCAATTTGCTCACTTTGTTCAGTCTCTTGAATTTCTTCCTCGTCTGGGAACTCCTCTAATCCCTCTTCAAATTCTTCGTATTCGTATTCCTCTGCGGCATCTAGCTGACCATGACGGCCTTCGTAAATGGCATCAGCCAGTTTACCTATGATTAGCTTAATCGACCGGATCGCATCGTCATTAGCTGGAATCGGAATATCGGCTAAATCAGGGTCGCAGTTTGTATCTAATAGTGATACTATCGGTAGACTTAGCTTTTCACATTCCAAAATAGCGTTGTACTCACGCTTTTGGTCTATGATTATAACTATGTCGGGAACCTTACGCATCATTTTGATGCCACCTAGATATTTCTGAAGCTTGCCTAGTTCCCGACGCAGCATAGAGCCTTCTTTTTTTGGCAGTAAGTCAAGGGCACCACTGGTCTCCCGACGCTCTAAATCTTTGAGTCGCTCCACCCTGGTCTTAATTGTTTCCCAGTTGGTGAGCATACCACCTAGCCAGCGCTGGTTGACATAGTAGGCACCACAACGGCTTGCCTCTTGGGCAATAATTCCAGCAGCTTGCCGCTTAGTACCCACAAACAGAAATCTCTTGCCCTGCTCTGATGAGGTGCGGATATAGTGATAAGCGTCCTCCATCAGCTGAGCTGTCTGTACCAAGTCAATGATGTGGACCCCATTGCGAGCAGTGTAAATGTAAGGATCCATCTTGGGGTTCCATCGGCGAGTCTGGTGGCCAAAGTGAACCCCTGACTCTAGCATTTCAGCTAAAGAAACTACAGGCATAATTTTTTAACTCCTAATTCGGGTTTAACCTCCATCCAGGTGGATTTCCCTTTAGAAACACCCGAAACCCTGGATGTGCGATGTTTATAAAACCCTTTTAGGGTAACACATTCTGAATCCCTAATGGCAAAGGGATTAGATGGATGAATTTTCTTACAAAAACATTAAAATTGTTAATTGGTAAGCTATCAGCTATCAGCTATCAGCTATCAGCTATCAGCTATCAGCTATCAGCCATTGGCCAGGCTACTAGATCGGTGCTTTTGAATAAAATAAGCTGACCGCTGACCGCTGACCGCTAACCGCTGACCGCTGACCGCTGACCGCTTACCCTATTACTACACGGGGTACTCGGTGCTTAAAACCACAAATAATTTCCCAGGAAATGGTGCCTAAAGCCATAGCCCAGTCATCTGCTGAGATTTGCTCTTCCCCATCCTGTCCAATTAAGGTAACAATTTCCCCAACTTGTATATTAGCAATATCACTAACATCGAGCATGAGCTGATCCATAGTAATTGCGCCAATCTGAGGAACTTGCTGCCCTTGGATGATGACATTGATGCGATTGGAAAGATTTCGGGGAACACCGTCAGCATAGCCAATACCGACTACTGCTATACGCATCTGTCGATTTGAAATAAATTGATGACCATAGCTGATACCAGTGCCAGGGGGAATAGTTTTAATTTGGGTGATCCGGGCTTTTACCTGCATCACTGGCTGGAGGTGAATAACCTTTTGAAGATGCTCTGCTGGGTAGAGACCATAGAGGGCTAATCCTACACGCACCCAATCGTAGTGCAATGCTGAGTCGGTTAAGGTGGCAGCGGAATTGGCTAAGTGTAATCGGGGTGGAGTTATGCCACCAGCCTGCAATTGTGCGATCGCGTTTTTAAACCTTTCATGCTGCTGTCTCATCACTGTGGGGTCAGGACTATCAGCAGTAGCTAGATGGGAATAGACACTAGCTATTTCCAAGTTAGGTAATTGTTGGACTAGGCGTACAAACTTGATAGCATCTTGCCAAGGCATTCCCAAGCGGGACATTCCTGTATCTAGTTTAAGATGCACTGGCAGGGTTTGGTTTAGACCACTCAAGGTTTCCGAAAACACTAACGCTTGTTGAGGATTACACAGAGTTGGTTCCAATTGCCAGTGAGCGATCGCTCTGACTTGTTCTGGGGTATTAGTCGCTCCCAACAAGAGTATAGTGGCCTTAATTCCCCCTTGCCTGAGTTGAATGCCCTCTGAGACCGTAGCAACACATAGCCCCCCAGCACCAGCCTCTATCGCTGTGCGGGCAACGGTTAGAGCACCATGGCCATAGGCATCCGCTTTCACTACAGCCATTAGTTGGGTAGGATGTCGCAACAGCTGCTGTATTTGCCGTAAATTGTGATGAAGAACAACTTTATCAATTTCGGCCCAGGCTCGTTGGCGTAATCCAGGATAAAACGGGTCAGTTAGGCAGTCAGTATCATCCCCTAGGATTTGTGTGACAGATTCCGACTGTAATGGTGTTATACCAATCCTCTGCTGAAGCTCTCCCATAGGACTTCACTCCTCAATCACTCACACATTACACACACATTACACACTATAGGTCGAATGACGCTTTGAAAAGTTGCGGTGAGATGTCACAATGTTCCACGGGGCTAGTAAAAGTTCAATATTGCTGCCATTGAACGGCACCCTGCTCAGGATAATCTGATCGGTTGGCTATTCTACCTACCTAAAAAATCCTGAACTATGGGATTTATTTTGGTAAGTATTAAAGCAGCTATTAAGATGTCTTAAGCACTAAAGATGAGATAACCCACATCTGCTGTTTTTTTGAAACATATAGTTCATGGATTTATCAAAGATTCCTCCTCAACCTAAACCAGGTCTGATCAACGTTTTAATTGAAATTCCTGCAGGTAGTAAAAATAAGTATGAGTTTGACAAGGATCTAGAAGCCTTTGCCCTTGACCGGGTACTTTATGCATCGGTACACTACCCCTATGACTACGGCTTTGTGCCTAACACTCTAGCAGATGATGGTGATCCTCTTGATGGTATGGTGATAATGGATCAACCTACCTTCCCTGGTTGTGTGATTACCGCTAGACCAATTGGGATGCTAGAAATGATCGATGGAGGTGATCGGGATGAAAAAATTCTGTGTGTTCCTGACAAGGATCCTCGCTACGCGGAGGTAAAAACTCTCGAAGATATAGCACCCCATCGGTTGGATGAGATTGCTGAATTTTTCAAGACATACAAAAATCTGGAAAAGAAAGTCACTGAAATTTTAGGATGGAAAGCTCTTGATCACGTAATGCCTTTGGTGGAAAAGTCGATCAAACAGTATAAGCAGTAGGGACTGATCAAGTAGGGACTCATCGCTGAGATGAGTCCCACTAGAGTTTCTTTTCTTAGGCTAATGGTTGATGCTAGAAAGCTAGCAAGGCGATTAGCCATTCTGTGTTTTAAGGGCAAGTATAATAACAAATCCCCCAACCTTACTAGAGTAGGGTCAGGGAGTGATACCAACGGAAACTAAAATATATTACCCTGTTAGGTGAGGAGATAATCAGGTAAGGATGGAATGGGGTAAGCAGTTATACGTCAGCATTGCCATACACTGAGTTTTTGGTTGAGCTGTGGAAGTTAAGCTATCAGCAAATGGGCTGACTTGCGATAGATGAAAGCTGAGCGTTCAAGGTATAAGCGATGCAATACCCAGTTCCCATTCTGATTGATTGATTGAATTAATTTCATGCATGTGTGACATAGGTCACATACTGTTTGTTCCTAAATCCGTTAAAATTAACCAACACTTAAGATACAGTTAAGAGAAAGCGTAACTGTATCTTAAATTATTTCGGGGGGCTAAACGGTTCCAGATTAGAGACATGACTAGATTACTGGGGCTGTTGTGGTTGCTTTCCCCCATCTAATTACTATTGATGTATGCAATTTGGTGTATGCAATCGACCCACTTTCACAGAAATTAGTGGTTAACCACAGATGGTTACTTAATAGTACCCGAGTATCCTCTAGTGGGAATCTACCAATGGGAATAATTCCTAACTTAGGTTCACTTAATTCATAGATTCAACATGCAAAATCTAGTAGCACCCAAAGTAGGCCAATATAAGGCTAAACCCAGCCTAAACAATGGTACTGGAGGGGATATGAGCGTCCGATTTTGGGGCGTTAGGGGTCAAATTTCTGCTCCTGGGACAGATACCATTCGCTATGGTGGCAATACATCTTGTGTAGAAATGCGTGTTGGTAGAAAACGCTTAATCTTTGACGGTGGCAGTGGTTTGCGGGTGCTGGGAAATCATTGGCTTAAGGAAATGCCCATAGAAGCTCACATTTTTTTTTCCCATAGCCATTGGGACAGCATTCAAGGGTTTCCCTTTTTTACTCCTGGGTTTATTCCTGGTAACTGTTTTCATATCTATGGAGCAGCAGCACCTGATGGGGCGTCCATCGAACAGTGTCTAGGTCAGCAAATGATTGCTCCAAATTTTCCAGTTCCCCTTCAGGTCATGCAGTCAGATCTGAAATTTCACGGGCTGAAGTCAGGTCATACAGTAACCCTAGATGATGTAACTGTGGAGGCTATCCTTCTTAATGACTCACATCAAGCAATGGGTTATCGGGTCAACTGGCAAGGATATGCTGTTGTATACGCCACTAGTCACTCCCATGGTTGGGGTGGTATTGATGAAAATTTACGATACCTATCCCGTCAGGCAGATTTGCTAATTTTGAATACTCCCTTTCCCCTCAAAGAAGATGAGCTGCTTAATTATTCACCTTTGATTTGCCAAGATGACCGTTGGCAAACTGGGATAGTAACGGCAAAGGTGGCAGGTGTTAAGCGCATAGTTATGTCTCGTTATCATCCTGACTATAATGATGATTATCTCGACAGACTACAAAAGCAACTCCAGTCTTTCTATCCTAATCACTTACTGGCTCGGGAGGGGATGGTTTTGCCTGTTTGTTCAAGAGTATAGGTTATTAGGTATGACTATAGTGCTGGAATTTTAGCGAAATTTATGGAATTATATTGCTCACTATATTGCCTTAACAGCTGTTGGGAACACATGATCACATTGGTCTGAATAGAATTAGGTAGTTTTGATATTCCCCAGAATGCGATGCTCTGGAAGAGCCGCTACGCGAACGCACTCTGGGGAATGCTGTTGGTTATTTATTTCATCAGCTTCATCAGCTGGCTTGGGGCAAGTGATTCGGTAAAACGCTGCTGGTCTGAGGCAATCCCTATGCCCAAAAAAAAAGAGAGCCAGGTTTTTGACTCTCTCGATCATCAGGGTGCATCTACTAATTAAAATTTATCACAATTAATGAGGGGTGTGACCCCTCATGGTAAAAATCAGCCAAATGGCTGATACCAATGGGGTAAATACCTGTGCAATATTGCCTGTCCGATATAGATTATGTTGGCTTTTGGCTTATTTTTAGCTCAATTACACCGGATCAGCCCAAAACTGCTGCCCTAAGGGTCATCCTATAGGACAGACATCTAGATTCGTAATAATTCAAGGGGATTTAGAGCAAATTGACAGAAGCGATTGGCCGTAGGCCACGCCAAAGGCGATTAGCCCGAAGGGCTACGCTACGCGATCGCGCGGGTGGCAGAGATGATCTCAAGCTTGTGGCAGTGGGAAGATAACCAAAAACTGAGGTCAATAGTTATCAGTTAGTAGGGGTACACAATCGTGGATCTGTATAGTGGATCTGTATAGTAGTAACCAGCAGGATATTCTGTTGACTGAAGTGATGCTCTAGAAAAGACTTGAAATGCTAGCTACTTTAGTTGTGGAATCAGTTCAGAGGTTTTGATGAAATTTCCTGAAATTATAGATTTCCATCAGTAGTGGGTAGTAGACTTAACTTAAGTTACACCCTTGTCTGATGAAATTTGCTACTATTGCCCAAGCTAAGAGAATAATAATCTTTATACTAACGTTTTGCTTAACTGGGTGTTTTCCTCAACTTGATCAAATATTCAGAAATCCATCTTGTAGAAAAGCTGAGGAAGTTGTCAAAACAGCCCAAAATAAATTCAATAGTATAGTTTTTAAGGTCACCCAAGAAAGTCCCGATAAAGAAACGATTGAAAAGCTATACTCACAATTGAAAACGCTTGAAGAATCAGAAGAACAAGCTTATAAAATCTGTCACAGAACCTAGTTATTTTTTGTATTTATATAGCTTAATTTAAAGGGAACAGGGAACAGGGAACAGGGAACAGGGAACAGGGAACAGGGAACAGGGAACAGGAAAAGGATAGCAGCAATGCATCGCTTTTTTTATCAATCATCTGTTTACATCTCAACTAAAAAGTACGAAAACTAATCCTGATCAAGACCATAAGATTGCAACATTTTTTCTCGCCGTTTACGAGCAATTGCTTGTAGATCAATGTTTCGATCAGTCTCATCAACAATTTCACCGGTTAGCACTTCCAGTACATCTTCCAGGGTGACTACACCAGAAACACCCCCATATTCATCCAGTACAACCATCAGATGTTCACGGGTTTGCTGAAAGGTTTTCAGTAGCTTATCAGCCCGAACAGTTTCAGGGACAAAGCGGACTTGACGAATCAGAGAAGCAAGGGGTTGGTTATGTTTGTCTTCAATAATTGCTGTCAGTAACTCATCTTTGAGAGCAATTCCAATTACTTTATCAATAGAGTCTTCAACCACAGGCATCCGGGTGTGAGGCGAAGCAATAATGCTTGGTTTAGCATCAGCCAAAGTGGTATTACCATGTAAATAGGTGGTTAGGATTCGCGGTGTCATTAAATCAGATGCAGTCAAATCATTTAACTGAAATACTCGTTGGATCATTTCCGCTTCATCATCTTCAATCACCCCTTCTTGATACCCAACCTTCGCTAAAAACCGGATTTCCGCCTCATTGGTGGTAGGAAGTTTTTGACCTTGAGTAAACGGAGCAGTAATTTTTTCCATCAACCACACCAGAGGCGTGAACACAACGGTTAAGAACCGAACTGGTAGAGCCACGAGTAGGGCGATGTTTTGGGCGTAGATCTGACCAAGGGTTTTCGGGACAATTTCCCCAAATACAATAATGAGAAAGGTAAATAGACCTGAAAAAACCCCCAACCAAGCTTCTCCTAAGACCCTAGCAGCAAGGGAACCAATTACGATGCTGCCAACAATGTTGAAGGTGTTGTTGAGAATAACAATAGTAGCTATGGGTCGGTTCATGTTTTTGCGAATCGCCAGTAGTGCTAACGGTGTAGGCTTGTTTGACTGCGCTAACTGTCGGACTTTAACAGTAGGCACTGAAAACAAAGCCGTTTCTGCCATAGCACAGATGGCTGAACCCAACAGAACGATAAGTACTGCGATAATTACTTGAAACATGGTAAATGTGACTAGGCGTAAAACCTTAGGCTGGTGCGCTACGCGCAATTGTTACCCGCCTAATCCCTGATTAACTCACCATTATTGATTTAACCGCTAATTAGAAACTTCTGCCAGTTCAATTACACGATCGTCCACATCCTTGACCAAAAAGTTAAGGGGCTTGAGGGTGCGCACCTTGTATTTCAGGCGTCTCATCTGCACCAGCATCAAAACTTGATCCAAGCACTCATGGTCAAAGCACACATGACGTTGTTGGTTTTTATTGCCCAAGCTAGCTCCAGAAATCACGTGGAGCTGGGTATTCTTCTTTAACTGGTACCATAGCCCATCAGCACCACTGAACTGGGTAGCTTGGGTGGTGCCCAGATTGGTTGACATATATAGGGGATCAATGCTGGTACTGCCCATGGTCTGCTCGTAATTATAGTAGTAATGTAGGGGGACTTCTGCTGCGGATAACTCTAGCAAGCCTTCATAAAACTGTCGCGCTATTGCCAAATCAGACACCATGATGGTGTGAACTTTTGGAGCGCTGGTCAAAAACATCCACATGGCAAAGGCATAGGCACCTAGGAGCATTACCATGATGCCTTGAGTGGAAAACAGGCTATCTAAAGGCAAAGAGGGTAAAAATGCGCCAAGAGGCAGGGGTGAAGTTAGCCAGGAAATAATATCAACTGATAGAATCATAAACTTAAACAGAGTTAGCAACTGGATAAATTATTTTAAAGGTCCTTATGAACTTTTTGTCCAATCGTAGGTAATATTATTACCATCAGAGATTGAGGTGCGACCCAAGGGCGATTTACTCGCCCGCTTAAGGCGCGCACCTTTGCGGTCGCTTTTTCTCAATTTTAGCTTCAACTGAAGGAGCATCGGAGCACCAAAGGTTGTAGACTTGGTATCGGCATCCATCTCCTTCATCTTGAGGTCTAGTGCAGACCTAGGATATTAGGTCCCGACATTGATCTACTCCAATGCCAGTTAACCATCGGCATTTCCCCTTTCTCAACATGAGGGGGTTGTGGTGAGATCAGGATGCACCTATCTAATTCTCCTAATTACAGCTTTTATTGAAAGATTGTGCAAATTCCCAATTTTCCTGAATCTAAGCATCCACTTATTAAATCACTGTTTCATCATAGTGATCAGGAATTGCTGACTTTGTTTCAGCGTCATCGGTCTGAAGGGAAGTACTTTACAGCAATTTTCTGTCGCTACAGTCCTATTGTCTATACATTAGTGCGCCACTCAGCGCGATCGCCTGTACAGGCGGAATATCTATTTGCTCTGACTTGGCGTCACATCTATCACGAACTGGGTGGCATGGATTTGCGGGAGGATTATGGACTAGAGTCAACCTCCTTCCAAAACCAGATTATAAACCTAACGGCGGTTTGTATTAACCAGGCGGACTTGCCACCAGTGGAGTCTATTCATTATAACCTAAAGGTATCACCACCACCCTTGTGGTGTTATTTGGAAATGGCATTGGAACAGCTACCACCAGCGGTACGATTGATGGTAATCATGGCTGGGACCTTTCACTGGAGTGAAACGCGAATTGCGGCTTATCTGCAAGCGGAGGGAGAAATGATTACTCCAGCTCAAGTCAAAACTGAACTCCAAGAAGGCTATGAACTGTTAGAAGCTGCTTTACCTGAGGATATTCGGGTGGTCTATCTGGGGGTCGAAACCAAGAATCGAGAAGAGTCTGATCTCTTTGCAGTACCGGTTTTGAGCGAATAAGGGGCGGTTAGTTTGCACCCTTGATGGGTACTTTGATTATAGGTTCAACAATAGCAGAAACGTTGATCAAACGGAGTCTTTTGGTATGGCGAATCGTAGCAGGTTGGTGACTAGTCTTTCCGGAATCATAGCGCTAGCCTTTACCCCATTGGTAATGTTGGCTAGCCCGATGGCTTGGGGTCAGACTCGGAGCATCGACCAACAACTGGCAATCCCTTTAGACAATCGTAGTGACCGCAAAGCAAGAAATCGGGCAGATTTTTTCCTGGAGCAGTCAGAGCTGGCCAAACAGAGTGGTAACTTGAACGATGCGATCGCGTATTTGTCCCAAGCGGGAGAAATTTATCAGCAAATTGGTGACTTTGAGGGATTAGGTAAGACTTACAATTCCCTAGGTCAGACTTACGCCAAGTTGGGACGCTATCAAGATGCAGAGCGAGCCTTGCGCCGAGGCTTGGGTGCTGCCCGTTCTCAACAAAGTTTTCAGCCACAGATTTATAGTATAAATAATATTGGAATATTATTACTGCAAACGAGAAACCTCAAAGCGGCTCAGGAGGCTTTTACGGAAGCACTGACCATATCCCGTACGATTAAGGATGATGACGGTGAAGGGTTGAGTCTGAATAATCTAGGCTTAGTGGCAGCTCAAGGGGGAAACTATCCCGAGGCGATTAAGTGGTATGAAGCTGCTCTAGTTTTACGGCGTCGCTCTCGGGATAAGTTAGGTGAGACGAATATCCGGAATAATTTGGGAGATGCGTATCTCGCCGCTAGACAGGAAGAAGATGCTTTGTATTCTTACCGCATTGCCCAGATACTGGCTGAAAAAGTTGACAATGTTTTCAATCAGATTCGTGCTATTAAGGGTATAGCGTTAACCCATATTGCTACAGGTAAGAATCGGCAAGCGGTGAAAGCACTAAAGGAATATCTGGCTTTGGCACAAGAACAAAATAATCGCCGTGAAGAGCTTGTTGCTCTAAAGTTGTTTGCCCAGTTATACCAAGACACTGGTAATTGGTTAGAAGCTCGGGCTTTTTATGAAAAAGCGATCGCAGTGGCTCATGCTTTAGGAGATATTCAGGAAGAAACATTGTTAATCAGCGATTTAGCTCAAATTATTTATGTTACTCCTTAGTCATTAGTCCTTGGTCTTGAATCCAGTTTTTGAGACTAGTATACGTTGATTGGGCTATCTGTTTTACCTGGTTTTGAAGTTTCCATTTTTGGAAAGCTCTTTCGTAGTCATCGCCCTGTACTTGATAAGTATTCCAGGCTCTGAGTGCTATCCACAAACCCCAGAACAATAAAATATATAAAGACCAAGACAGGTAACCAACGTTAATTAGATTAATCGCCAACAAAAAACTATTAACGATTACAAACTTTCCAAAACTTTTTTTTAATTGGCTACGTCGGTAGTTATTGAATTCATGACGTTTTTGCTGTTCTTGTTGCTGGGCTAGCCATTCTCGTTCGGCTTCCAAGAGAGTGTGGGTTGAAATCCCTAATTCAGAAGCAATTTCCACCAACTGTTCACGGGAAAATTCTTCAACCATTTCCTGACGTGCCAGGGCTAGATTGAGGATTTGCTGGATGTCTTGTTGGTTGTAAGAGTGGGTAATTTTGGTTTCAAAGACGGACATCGTTTAGTCAGTTTAACTAGTAGGAAGGGGGGTAGTGCTTAAAGAAGATGTTGCTCTAAACACCCTTGAGCGGTGCTTAATTTTATTATGCCGATGGAAACACAGAGGGGTCAAACCACCTGCATTCCTAAAACCGCACTAAGGGTGGACGGATTTTACGGCATTTTAGCAATCGGCAAATCTTTTACATTTCGTTACGATAGAACCATGAAAGACGAAACTACTATCGAGTTGCTTGAAGGTAGGTTAATTGTTCATTGCTCTTGGTTGATTGTTGATTGGCAAAAGCGATAAACCCTTTACTGCCAAGGATAACTGGCCATGGTATCATTCTCTATTTTTCATGAACTATTTTTCATGAAATGTTAACTATGAACCATAACCTATCTACTACCTTATAAGCCAACTTGGTATAAAAAAACGTCTTAGGAGAGTTTGAGGTAGTCTGCATGAACGGCAGTATTCGTGTTGGGAATTTATTTGGGATTCCCTTTTATGTGAATCCAAGCTGGTTTCTAGTCCTAGCTTTAGTCACCTTTGATTTCGGAGGTGACTTAACAAATTTTTCAGGATTGAGCGGTGTTTTGCCATGGTTTTTAGGATTTGTCACTGCACTTTTGTTATTTGCCTCTGTGTTAGCTCATGAACTAGGACACAGCTTTGTGGCGATCCAGCAGGGAATTGAGGTTAAATCTATCACTCTCTTCCTATTTGGTGGTCTAGCTAGCCTGGAGAAAGAATCAAAAAGTCCACTAGAGGCGTTCTTAGTTGCGATTGCTGGTCCAGCTGTTAGTTTGCTACTATTTGCTCTACTAACTGCCGTTCAGGCTAATGCTAATCTAGCTAGTTCATTGGCATCAATTGTTGGACTCCTCGCCTCCATCAACTTGGCTTTAGCATTGTTTAACTTAATTCCTGGCTTACCACTAGATGGGGGTAACATCCTGAAGGCACTGGTTTGGCAAGTTACGGACAACCCACACAAAGGTGTGTTATTTGCTAGCCGTGTTGGTCAGTTCTTTGGTTGGGGAGGAATTATTTATGGAGTGCTTCCAATCCTACTTTACGGTAGCTTTAATGGCATCTGGTTTGCCTTAATTGGTTTGTTCTTGCTCCAAAATGCTGGCATGTCTGCCCAATCTGCTATCGTTCAAGACCAGCTAGAGGGGTTGACAGCAGAAGATGCGGTCATTGCCAACAGCCCAATTGTATTCGCTGATTTGTCTCTAAGGGAGTTTGCCAACGAGTACATTATCGGTAAAGATCAGTGGCGCAAGTTTCTAGTAACTGATGAAGCGGGTCAACTGCTTGGAGAGGTCTTAGTCGATGATCTCAAAACTGTTCCTACCTCTAATTGGCCGGTGACTCCAGTAAGAGCACTGATGAAGCCTGTTAAGACTTTGATAACTGTTCAATCAGACCATTCCCTGTTAGACGTTGTCAAAATTATGGAGAAAGAGCAGCTAGATCAGCTACCTATTGTTGGTGACAAGGGTGTAGTTGTGGGAATTCTGGATACAGCTTCCATTCGGAGTATCCTGGAAGAACGAAAAAAGGCTATTCAGGGTAAGGGGTAAGGGGTAATGGGTGATGGGTAACTCAACCAACTCGATCACCCAACTGGACTTGAGTTCCCAAATTTTTGGTCAAATTTTGTCAAAAGACTGTGCCATCACTGTCTATCTGAATCGGTGAAGAGCCTCCTGGTCTCAATTGAGCAGCAATTCTACGTCCTGCTGTCCAAGTTCCTCCTTGTAAGACTTTTACTAGTGGCGATTCAGTAGCACTCAGGTTCAGTTGTTGACGAATAGTTGCTGCTATTTGATCTAGCAAACTAACGGTGAGTGCTCGCCACTCAATAATCACTTCGGAGCTGGGTAAGTGAGACTGTTGTAAAATAGCGCTATCCTTGACTTCTAGTAATCCTAGATCTAAACATAAGCCCCCATTGCGATATTCTGCTAAGCCAGTCAACTGATCAAGTTCAGTAATCTCTAAACCCAGTTCCTGCAATGGCTCTAATAGGGAGTAAGTTAACCACTGGGAGAGTTTGTGAAATGGTACATACTCGGAACCGTAGTTATCCCCTTTGAGAGCAGAATGTTGCCACACATCCCCTAAATTGACCCCCGCGATGGATTCTCGTTTTGGCCAAATATCCCCTAATCCCTCCAGGACGGTGCTGAATAGGTTAGTGGCACTCAGAAGCTTGGCAGGTT
>NZ_CEYLVT010000013.1:0-43644 GCF_982860115.1 Moorena sp. | reverse complement strand
GTAGGTTAGCAGGTTGTAGGTTAGCAGGTTGTAGGTTAGCAGGTTGTAGGTTAGCAGGTTGTAGGTTAGCTGGTTGCTCCTGGGGAGGTTGTGAATCTGTAAGTGGCTTTACCCAGCTTTGGTTGTCTTCCCAACTTTCAAGGTTTAAGTTGCTATCGTGTAATCCCTTGGTAACCTGCAACTTATCTAGCAATTGGTAATTTACCAAGTCATTTAGCAAGTAATTTACTAAGTTGCCAGGACGAGGATTGACTTTGCCAAACATCTGTGGTATTTCTACAAGTGCTTTACCTAAGCGCTGTAGTAAGGCTAGCCTACCCTCTATGCCTATTAGTGGATTGGCTTGACTGACCTGGAATCCCTGGGCTAAGTGATGGGCACTCAAGGATTGAAGTCCTTTGGCATCGACTTGCCAAGGTAGGTCTGGGTCGCTGGAGAAAGCTCCCTGACAGAACATGCGGAAACTAGCAACGGCTAATCCTTCGGAACGGCGAAACACTAGTCCGGTTTCTGGTTCATGATACTGCCAATTGCTGCCAGCCCCAGCATCGAGCAGGACGCTAATGATGACTAAGTCGAATTTGGTTTGGGCTTTTTGGAGTGGAGTGAATCCTGCCAATTTCTGGTCTAGTTCCTGAAGACGAGGGACATTTTCGACCTCAAAATGCCGCCAGCGACTATGAAATGGAATCTGGAAATCGGGGTAGTGCTGGTGCATAACCTCGATGACATAGTTAGCTACTTGGTCTAGCTTGGTTAAATTGCAGCGAAAGTACTGCAACTGGTCAGCAGTAGCTAAGGTGAAAATGCGATCGCATCTCTCCCGAATTGCCAATGGGGTTTTTAAGTAAGCGATTAACTGCTGTTGTGCATTATCCAGAGGTGACATAGGCAACTCGGAATTAGGGAATAGGCAATTCGGGGGTGACTAAGGATTCAGGAGTATTGAGTAATGACATCCTCCCGCCGCTAAATCTTTAATTATAGCGGGGGTACCTTAGGACTCACGACTTAGGTTTCTGTTTCTTAGCACTAGCCTTTAGAGATTTACTCTCTTGAGGTCTTACAGTCCCGACCCAGACTGACACGGCAAGCCCTGCCGCCAAAATATTAATTTATCCATTATAGCGCTACGCGCAAGTCAGAAGTCAGAAGTCAGAAGTCAGAAGTCAGCTAGGACTAGATTTCAGAGTTTAGGAATGTCAAACACCTTAATGCGTAGTGGTATAACATGAGTGCCGAGAGTAGTGTTCTTAGCTTGAGGTAATTGGTAGTCTTTACCAATCCAGACTGGTTCGAGGAGAGTCTTAGTCGGTTGCTTTCTCTTTTGTCCGCAAATCATCCCAGCAATGAGGATTTTAATTATTAATTTTCTCACTACTTAATAGCGAGACTCTGTAAAAAATAACTCCTCCATCTGAGCGCCAATCAAGTTCTTTAAACTTATTTAAATAATCAAAAACAACCTTGTTGGTGTTATTTCCTATAGGAAGTATCCATCCCTCATTTGTAACATTTTTAGCGTAATTGCAGATATCTTGAGAAGAGTAGCAAAGCAATAGAAATTGCGATTGTTTTTGAGCGATTAGCCCCTCAATTAATTTCTGTAAATCTTCAGGATTATTAGTGAGAAAAAAAGTTTTTTTCCAAAAAACTGCTTGCAGTTCTTGAGCAATAAATTGGTGAGATACAGCAACAACTGAGTTTTGCTCTTTTCGTAAGAACGTAAGGGCTGGAAATACTCTTTGACGATAATCTTGCAGTAAACGGCTCGTACCTATATAGGTATTGGTATAAATTCCAAGACTAAAAAAAACTGCAAATATCCCCAGTCCAACCAGTCGCCAACTAAACCTATTGCTTCTGAATACAGACTTGAGGATAACTATCGCCAATAAAGAAATCAATGGGATGAGAATCAATATAAATCTAGGTCCCCATTGTTTACCTCCACTACTTGGTAACAAGATTGGAGTGCCATAAATGAACAAGATGCAGATGATAAATAAAATTTTTATCCTTGGTTGCAATTTTAGTTTTATGTCAACCAAAGACAGCAGTAGATATAGAAAAGGAAAGAAAATGATTGGGAAGTAATAAAGTAAATCAGAATTCATCTGCTGAAAATATTTGAATGCTTCTTCCCCTCTACTTCGTAAAGAAATTTCTTCTACTACCTGAAGACCATGAGTCCCTAAGGGATGATGGTAAATCATTGCATTCAAACCAAAAAATCCAGCAACGCTCAGTAGCATGCTGCCAATAATATGCTTCTTATTTTCTAAGGTAAAATTAACTTTTGATATAGCGTATGCTATTACACCAATAAAACCAATGAAGCGGATTGATTCGGCTTTCATCCAGATAGATAGTGCAATAATAATTGCACTAAATAAGAAGGCAAAGTCAAATATAAAGCTTACTCTTGGCGAAACAAAAGATAGTAGTAATACAATTCCAACCAGACAGAGAAACTCTGGTCTAAACCAAACAGATAAACCTAACAGTATTCCCCCTAAAATAGCTTTTTTTGGAGATAAATTTGATTGGCTTGGCACTAAGATAGTGACCAAACCCTCAAAAGCTAGGAAAATTGCTAGGGTATGCTCCCAGTACATAGCACCATACAGAGATAGTGGCGAAGCAAATATCAGAGTAGCTAGGGCTAAAGAAGTAGCAGTAGCTCCCAATTTGAGGCGTTGACAAGTCAAGGAAAAACTGAACCACAATGCCCACAAGGAAGCCAGCGGAAGGATGTAGAGTCCCCTGAAACCAAAGAGTGCATAAAATGGTGCGCTTACTAGGGGAAAAGTGAAAGGATATTGGCTAAAGTACTGCTGGGATATTTTGTAAGCAAAGGGTGGTTCAAAAGGATAAAGTCCTTCATTCCAAAGTTGCTGTACCCAAGCCTGTGCGGATAAATGTAAGTCAAAGCGAAAATCACCAGATGCAAACTGCTTTGCCTGTAAAGCTTTTAGTCCAGCATCGCCACTAAAAAAAACTTCATCAGGGATTTGCCATTGTAGGTAAAGCGAGAACAAGATACCAGCTAAAATCACGATCAATGGCAGCTTATAGAGCTTAATTTTCATTTTCTATCTGATTCAGGGTAATCGCAGCTATTTTGTAGAAATTGTACTTGACAAAACAGACGTTGGCGCAGAGGTTGGCTTTGGCTCAATTCAGACTAGACAATCTCTCCAGAATCAAGGAAATTGGATAGAGATTAAATTAGTCTGTTCACATGCTCAAAGGCCCTGATGTCTATTGGCTTTGGTGCTCCCACCCCATCCCCCCTTTCAACTCATGGGTGCAGCAGTAACCCACCCAGCTAGATATTAAGCTGATCAATTTCAGGTGTTGGGTAAAAACGGTAACGGTAAGCTTTTTCACTGCTAGAGTCGATGCGAGTGATTGGACTCGGCACCTCTCCTTCAGAACCGGACGTGAGACTTTCGCCTCATCCGGCTCCTAGATATCCTCTCCTTTCGGAGTGCTCCAGTGTAATTGCTGGTGGCAGCTCTGGTGAACTGCTAGTAAGTTCTTTTTTGACCAATTGTCGTGGTTTCCATCAACATGATGGAGGTGTACAGATTCGTCTTCTAGGAACTTCAGCCCGCAATATCCGCAGGAATGGTTTTGCCGTTTCAATGCATCAGATGTAGCATCGGAGTAGAGGAGGGAGTTCCTTTTGCTCCAGTACGCTAAGTCTCCATCATATGGGGACTTAGTCCCTTTTACGTTCACGTGTTGATTTTGCTTGTACCCTACTTTTGGGAATGCTTTCTTACATAGTTCGATGGCTTCATGTCTGTTTATCTTCTTTTCCTTTCGGAATTTGAAGCTTGCAGCTTTGTCCATGAACCATAGTGAGTTCTTCCCGCTGCTCATATCACAGCTTGAGTGGTAGTTGCGCCATCCGCGAACGATAGGGGCTAGTTTCATAGCTTTTACTTTGGCTCCATAGCCCGAGTTGTTGACTATGTTTTTGACCTTCTTACGAAATGCCTCGTAGTTTTCCGCTGAGGGAACACTTGAGAACTTTCCGTCTTTTCTAACCCGGATGTTCCAGCCTAGGAAGTCAAATCCATCTGTCGCTTTAGTTAGCTTGGTCTTTTCTTCACTGATTTCCATTCCTCTTTCAGCCAGGAATTCCTTGACTTTACCGAGGATAACGTTTGCGTCGTCCTGGGGCTTGAGAATGAACACCATATCGTCGGCATACCGAAGACTTGTGTGAATATCCTCTATACCATTTAATGCCACGTTTGCCAATAGGGGACTTACCACTCCCCCCTGAGGGGTACCTTGGTCGGGAAATTCGACTGAGGTTCCAGCTTTTAGACATCTGAATATTCCTTGCCTGATGGCGTAAGGTGCTATCAAATTATCCATTATGCTGTTGTGGCTTATACGGTCAAAGCATTTTTTGATGTCTAGTTCTATGATTCTTTTGTGCTTGTTGGCTTCCCTATTTCCTTTGGAGGGTTTCCTTAGGTGTTGGAATAGTCTTTTTTGCACGTCCTGGGCGCATCGTCCCGTTCTGAATCCGTAGCTATTTCCGTTGAACGTTGCCTCGTGGGCGGGTTCAAGTGCGAATTTTACTAGACATTGCCATGCTCTGTCTGCGATAGTTGGTATCTTCAGCATCCTAGTCTTACCGTTCTTTTTCAAGATGGGGACTTCACGTAGTCCGCTATGGTGCCAGTCGCATCCGTAGTGGTTCAATGCTTCAACCAGTTCTATGCGTTCTCTGTAATCTAGGGAGGACTTTCCGTCGATTCCAGCCGTCTTTTTACCCTTATTTAGTTGTGTGACTTGGCGTACCGCCAGTAACTGTGCTGCACGTGATTTCAGAATCAGTTTCTGTAGTGACCTAGCTTTCTTAAGGTCTCCAGCTCGAACTGCTTTGAACACTCGCTTTTGTAGGCGGAAGAGATTCCGTCGGAGTACTTTCCAATTTTCCTTCTTCCAAGATTCACTATGGTTATCCATGTGTCTAATCATGCTCTCCTAGAGTTTGTGTTTTCTGAATACCCGTGGGCAGTTATAAGCCCACATCCTACCCGATAGTAGGGATTAAGAGTGACATCTCTTACCGTAGGTTCGACCGGCCTACAGACCTAATTGCTATCGTTTTTGCTCGTTCCATCCGGCTGATTGTTGTGATGATTTAGGGCAATCCAATTCGCCTATCTTCCTCCCAGGAGATTGCATTTGTTAGCAAACAGACAATGCGGGAGTTGAAGATGCTGGACTAATGTTCAGACGCTTTTTCAGGATTTTCACGTTAAGTTACCCATGTCATCTTGCCATTACCGCCAGTGTGGGTTTACCAGTCCAGATTCCCTCTGATTGCGGCCTGATGCCAGCTTCACTCTATAAGGGTGTCGCCTTATTCGGTGTGGCCAGGTTGGCTGTCACATGTCTCCTCATGGGGTGGGTTTTCACCACCATCCGTGCCGGATAGTTAGGAGGTGCGAGGAGTTGTCTCCTCTCTCCCCTGAGCCATACCCCCCTGTTCTCCAGGGGCTCCTGCTCAGAACTGAGTCGCACCATGCTCACATTTTAAATTATTGCGTTCGCGTAGATTGACCGTAGGTCACGCTACGCGAACGCAATTCCTCTCCCGCTAACCCTACGGGTATAACGGGAGAGGAATTGCTCAAGAAGATGAGTACAATGACTAATCGGCTAAACCGCGCCCTTGAATTTGATCTAATGCGATCGCATCTTGTTCAGTTGTATTGTCAGTGTAATAACCAGCAGCTTTTTTGGCAGCGATTTCTACCTGGGCATCAGCGGGAATCAAGTGTTCTGGAATGGGAATGCGCTGAATAATCTCAATACCGGATTCAACGATAGCGTTATATTTCATATCGCTCATGGAGACAAAACGGTCAATTCGTTTTATTCCCAGCCAATGGAGCACATCAGGCATTAGTTCTTGGAAGCGGATATCTTGAACCCCAGCCACACACTCTGTACGGTTGAAGTAGGCATTAGCGCTATCACCTCCTTGCTGACGTTTCCGCGCATTATACACTAGAAACTTAGTTACTTCACCTAAAGCGCGACCTTCTTTACGGAAATAAACAATGACACCTGCACCTCCACCTTGGGCTGTCTGGACACAGACTTCTAGACCATGAACTAGATAGGGACGACAGGTGCAGATGTCGGAACCGAAAACATCGGAACCATTACATTCATCATGAACTCGTACAGCGAGCAGTCGATTGGGTTCAGTAATGGCTGCCACATCACCAATTAAATAGACAGTGATGCCACCAATGGGCGGTAAGAATACCTTTAAATCGGGGCGAGTGATCAGTTCCGGGAACATGCCACCGGTTTGTTGGAATAGAGCACGGCGCAGGTAACTTTCCTGAATGTCCAATCGTTGGGCAATTCCCGGTAAATACCAAACCGGGTCAATGGCTACTTTAGTGACTACTAAACTACTATCGTTTTTAATAATTTTGCCATCAATTGCTAAACGCTTTTTCTCTACAGCATCCTGTAGTTCTGGCATATTGATATGAGCTTTGGTGATGGCAATTGTGGGTCTAATGTCGTATCCTTGCTGATATAAATCGCTATAAACTTCACCTACCATCGCCCCAAAAGGGTCAATAGAAACAATCAGATTAGGGTCAGTCCAACTCGGATGAGGACCAATAGGAACGATGGGAGCAGTGTTGGTGAGATCCGGGCGGTGATTAGGCTGGAGTGTGCCACTGGCTACGGCTAAAGCTCGATACACTGAATAGGAGCCTGAGTGAGTACCAATAACATTGCGATGAGCTGAGTTAACTAAGGTACCGACAATAGGTCCTCGTTTGAGGGGGTCACTTTCTCCCCAGTTAATTGCTGGAGAATTGCATCTAGAAGAGCTCGGATGGGAGGTTAAAACAATATGCTTGGGTTTGGTTATAGTTTTTGAATCTTCCATTAGGGTTACTCTGTAGAATGCACCGATGAGTGTCTAGGTCTTAGATGCTAAGACTTAGTTAATAGAGATAACTTACTATAATAACAATTTATAACAGAAATATCAGATTTATCTTGCTCTTGTGGGAAAGAATTGCGGAACCAGTGCCTTGAGCTGTAACATGCAAAAAACCATATTACGCCACTATGACTCCAAGCTCAATCCCTCACAAGGTAGTTATAGCAAGGAGTTTCGTATTTTGGTATTTCTCAGATTTTTAGGGTCCGCGCCCTTAACTTAGCAGCATCCATATTATGTATGAAGAAATTTCGCCTTCTCTGTTTTATCTTGTCGCTCTTCTTGGTCATCTTTGCTGTTGCCAGGATTTCTTCTGCTCAGATAACCGATCCCATTCCCGAGCCAATTAAAAAGTCAGAACTCTCTGTGGGATTGGAAGAAGTTGTTCAAATTACCAACAGTGGAACTGGAAGAAATAAAGCTGCTCGCTTGAACCTGCTTACCCATGCAGGAGATGGGACCCGACGATTATTTGTTAACGATATGCGTGGCAAGTTGTATGTCATTGTTGACGGCACTGCTACTGTTTATATGAATCTGAAAAAACTAATTTGTGCAGACTTTACCTATGAAACTCCTCAACAGGGCTTCGCTTATTTTGCTTTTCATCCAGAATTTGCTGACAATGGAATTTTTTATACTGTAACTAGCGAAGTTAAAACTGGCGGTACTCCTGACTTCCCCGTTACCAAACCAATTATTGATAGTAACAAGAACATTATCGAAAGTGCCCACCACGATGTAATTCGCGAGTGGAAGGCAACAAACCCTTCTAGCAATACTTTTGTCGGAACATCCCGTGAGATTTTGCGCATTGAAGAGCCTTACCCAGATCATAATGTTGGACAATTGGGCTTTAATCCCAATGCTAAACCAGGGGATGATGATTATGGCTTGCTCTACATTGCAGTAGCTGATGGCGGTAGTGATGGCTACCCTGTTAGCGATACCGATCCCTTGGATAATGGACAGAATCTAGGAACACCCCTGGGCAAAATTCTCAGAATAGATCCCTTTGGCAATAATAGTGTTAATGGTCAATATGGTATTCCTCGTGATAATCCTTTTGTTACAGATGAAGAACCTAAAACCTTGGGTGAAATCTGGGCTTATGGACTGCGTAATCCCCATCGTTTTAGCTGGGATACTGGTGGCGAAGGCAAAATGTTGATTGCTGATACTGGTCAGGCTTTTATTGAAGAAGTTAATCTTGGTATTAAAGGAGCTAACTATGGTTGGGGCGAGCGGGAAGGTACTTGGGTTATAGAGGAAAATAATGAAAATGTTTTGTTTGCATTACCCAAAAACGATCGCTCCTATGGCTATACTTATCCGGTTGCCCAATATGACCATGACATCCCCCCCGACATAAAAGGTTTCTATGGAATTGCGATCGCTGGTGGTTATGTTTATCGGGGCAAAGCAATTCCTGAATTAATCGGTCAATACATTTTTGCTGACTTCGCTCATGATGCCAGATTTTTCCACGTTCCTGTGGATGAACTTGTCGATGGCAAACAGGCAAAAATAAAAGAACTCAGACTCTTTGACGGAGAGCAAGACGCTTCTGTTCTCGAAATCATTGGTAAAAAACGCTCTGATGTGCGATTCGGGGTGGACGAAGAAGGAGAAATCTATGTGACATCAAAACAAGATGGTAAAGTTAGGAAACTCGTTCGTTCAGCCAAATCCCCTATTGACCAGAATAGTTTGGAATAATGATGGTTATGGAATTCACTTTATTGTAGGTTAGGTTGAAGGATAAAACCGAACAGAAGCCAGAGAGCGATAGGTTTTGGTATCGCTCTACCCATCCTACAAATTCAGTATTATTAATCTGAATTATGAATTATATACTCCTACTAATTATCTGATTAATGCAGTAGAATTAGTAGGACTTTCTAGCGCATACCTTTAATCTTTAAACGGATACGATAAAGACTGTTTCTAGCTGTAATATAGAGGGTTTGGTAGTCGCTGTCGCCCCATGCTAAATTAGCAGGCGCTTCTGGTGTTTCAATAATGCCAAGTAGATGCCCTTGTGGTGAGAAAATCCAAACTCCTCCTGGTCCAGTGCTGTAAACATTTCCTTGGATGTCTACCTTCATACCATCTGCTGCCCCCTCTTTACTAGGAGGTTTCAGTTGGGCAAAAAGTTTTCCATTCTCTAACATCCCGTCTGGCTTGACATCAAAAACCCTAATATGACCTCTTTCTGAATCATTCACATATAATTTAGTTTCATCTGGGGAAAAAACAATACCATTAGGGCGCACAAAGTCATCAACTAGCAGAGTTAGTGTCCCATCTGGTGCTAGGCGATAAACACCATAAAACCCTAATTCTTCTTGTTCGGATTTGATGCCATAGGGAGGATCAGTAAAATAGATGCTACCATCTGATTTGACTGCTAGATCGTTGGGACTATTCAGCCGCTTGCCTTGGTAGTGACTAGCTAGAGTTACGATTTTTCCATCTTTCTGTGTTAGGGATAGACGACGATTACTATGTTCGGCAGTAACTAAACGCCCTGAGCGGTCTAAGGTATTACCATTAGCATTGCCAGAAGGTTGACGAAAAATCTCGGTTTTTTGCTCTGGTTGCCATTTATAAATGGTATTAGCTGGAATATCACTAAATAGCAGAAAGCCGTCGGGATGCCAAACAGGTCCTTCAGTAAATTTAAAACCTCCTGCTACCTTTTCAACTTGAGTATTGGGAGCAATAACTTCTCCTAGATTATTTTGTTTGGTGTAAAATTTATAAACCATTAGGTGTCGGTAAGTTTCACCTGGATGCAAGATAACCGAAGGAAAGTTAGGCTGATTGACTGAGTCAGGAAAATGTTGTGTCTCTAGGCACAAACCTTGATGATTTGTATAAACAACATCTCCTTTACCCACGGTTTTAAGCTTAGGAAGATTTCCCGAAAAAAACTGTATTCCTGGCTGATTAGTGTAAAGCTCCATCACCCGACCAGATTTGGGTTCATATACAGTAGCTGCCAGTTTTATTTTTTCTGATTCTCCATTCAAGACATAATTGAGGTCGTAGCCTCCTGGATAGTTTGGCTTTAGGGTATTTCTAAGCTGATTAATTCCATCTCCAATCAACTGAGGCTGAGTAAAGTCGTAGGGTGTATCTTTAACTGATTTAATCTCTCCTGTAGGGATTCGCTGTTCGTTGTTAGGCGTATATCTATCGGCATTGATCGTTAAATATTGTCCTAGAATATTCCCAGAACCATGACCAGCCAAGTTCCAATATGTATGATTCACCAAGTTGACAGGAGTAGGTTTGTTAGTGGTAGCAGTCATTTCCAGCTTTAACTCATTATCGTTAGTCAGAGTGTAAATAGCTGTAACTGTCAAATCACCTGGATATCCTTCTTCTCCATCAGGACTCAGATAAGTTAGTTTTAGTGCCTGTCCTTGGCTACTGTTAATTGGTTCAGCTTTCCAAACCACTTTGTCAAAACCTTTGTTACCACCATGTATGTGATGGGAACCGGCATTAGCAGCTAGATCATACTTTTGACCATTGAGAGTGAACTGAGCATCTTTAATCCGATTAGCGACGCGACCAACAATTGCACCATAATATAGGTAGTGCTTAGCGGTCAAATAACCTTCTAGACTATCAAATCCCAGCACGACATCGTCTAGCTTACCGCTGTTGTCAGGCAAGTGTAATTCAGTAAGACTAGCACCATAGTTGGTTATCTTAGCTACTAAACCATTGGTATTGGTTAAAGTATAGAGATAAACGTTTTGACCATCTTTAGTCTGGCCAAATTCAAGCTTCGTTACACTGTTGTTTTCTTTGGTCTGGTAGTTATTTTGTTTGGGGTAAGATTGATCAGGGTTAAATCTCTTGTATAAATCTGATTTTACTAAAAGTACACTCATTCCCATTGCGGTAAATAATGTAATTAGTTTTGTTAACATTGAGCTAGTAAGCATAGTTGATTTTTTAGGAATTAATTGTCATCTATTATAACTATTTTTGTAAGTATTCAGCTATCAGCTATCAGCTATCAGCTATCAGCTATCAGGCACGAGAACTGCACGGGGTCGGATTAGTAAAACCAGCAGGGATTTTCAACCAGCCGTACCAGCACCCCCTAGCTTATTTACTAAGCAGGTACAAAAAATTGATTACACATTTTACAAAACTCAAAGCCTTACAATGTAAGGGTTACAGAGATGGCGAGTAGGTAATTAATTCTGCGATCGGTGCTTACCTCCCATTGATTAGCTGACGGCTGACGGCTGACGGCTGAATACTTACCTATTTTTTTAAAAGTAATATAATAGAGAGAAAAGTTTGTAATAATTTAGCTATCAGTTATCAGCTTAAGCGCTACGCGCACGCTACGCGAACAGCTATCAGCTTAAGCGCTACGCGCACGCTACGCGAACAGTTATCAGTTATCAGTTATCAGCTATCAGCTATCAGTTATCAGTTATCAGCTTATAGGCTATGGGCAAGCTGTCTCGATGCAATAGCGAGCAGGGAAAACCTTCAATACCGCTTAGGTGCGACCCGTGGAAACCTCCAATACCGGGCTGTCTCCCCAAAACTAGGCTGCATCGCTTCTGAGTAAGACTTCTAGAATTTAGATGGGTTTGCCCTGGAATTATAGTTGAGGACATAGTCTTTTAGTTTAAAGAGAACTTCGGATCGACCGTAGGTCACGCTACGCGATCGTAAAATTTTATATCACAGAAGAGAAATATGTCTTAACATTTACTTCGACTGGTAGAATATAGCAAGATATATGCGTATTGGTTATAGACCAAAAAAGTAACCATGATAGCAACACCTTCAACTGACTTACCCAATAACCTCCGCGAACAAAATACAGCATCCCTCGACCTAGAGATGAATGTAATTGAAGGAGAAATTCCTGCTGATTGTGAGGGACATGCTTTTTGGTTAGTTCCAACACCTCAAAATGGAGCTACTCCTTGGTTTAATGGCTATGGACAGTTATATCGTTTAGATTTTCAAAGCGGAAGCATCCATCTCAAAACCGAACAATTTCGCACGCCTTCTGTCATCTGCGATCAAAAAATAAATGAACAGCCCTGGTGGACATACTTAACAAATTTGCGAAAATTGCTGTTTGGGAGATTATTTAGATTTCGTAATCTGGGAGGTTTGGCTCGTCTAAGCCCCAGATTAGGCTTACAAAACCAATGTAATACAGCGCTTCAAGCTTTCCAAGATCCTGAGAATAACTCTTGGCGTATGTTTGCCACCATTGATTCAGGTCGTCCTTTCGAGTTTGACTTAACCACCCTAAAACCAGTTACACCTGTAGGCGATCGCTCCGAATGGATTCCTTTAGAAATAAATGGCATACCAAGTCTTGGGGATATTCAAATCCCCTGGATTTTTCCTATGCATATGAGTGCAGCCCATAGCGCTTACGATCAGAAGACGGGAGAAATATTTATTATTAATTGCATCTTTGATATTCCAATCAGTGTGGGAGCAATTGATCCAGATACTTATATACATATTTGGAATGGTCAAGGTAAGTTCCAGACAACCCAAATAATTGATGAGCGCACCAATAAGCCAGTTGAAATTAAGCAATCTACGCACCAGATAGCGATTACCAAAAACTACGTGGTAATTATTGACACGGCTTTTCGCATAGAATCTTTAAGAATGTTAATTCCTGAAGTAAAAGCTAAAGCTCAATCAGCTTACAATCAAGTCTGGTTAGTGCCGCGAGCACAACTTCAGGGCGGAAAAGCTATTGCGAAACACATCACAATCCCTCGCGAATGTGTTCATTTTTATGCTGATTATGAAGATAATGATGGAGAAAATTTGACCTTGCATCTGGTGTTAGCTTCTGGTCATGATGTTAGCGAGTGGCTACAGAAATCGGATAAAAGATGGCCAACTTTATTTGAGTTTGTTCCATCTGCTTTTTATGGCTATCCTCCTGGTGTATATGATCAGCAGGGTTTTGGTAAATGTGTTGTTAATGCGAAGACAGGGGAACTAAAGAGTGAACAACCTTGCTTATTCGAAGAATTTTGGGGAGTTGCACTCCCTACATATCAAGGAATTCAAGGTACTTCGCCCCCACAATTTCAGAATATTTGGGTAAACTACCCTGGGTATATTAGTGAAATTACCCCTCGCAGATTGGTTGAATTATACGCTAATCATCCTTTCCGTAAAGTACCAGTAAACGATTTACCTAATTGGAAACCATCGGGTATTTTGCGATGGTCTCCAGTGGATATGGAAGTGAAAGATTCATGGGCTATTGAACGAGGGTATGTCGTTAATACCCCTATTTATGTTCCTAAGCAAGGGCAAACTGACGAACTTGAAGGGTATATCGTGGCGACGGTAACTACTCCTAGTGGGTCTGAATTTTGGATTTGGCAAGCAGGAAATCTGGCGGCAGGACCAATTACCAAATTGGGTCACGAGGAGGTTAAATTTGCTTTGTCTCTCCATTCAGCTTGGGTTCCTTCCATCGCCCCACGGGATGCCAAGTATAAAGTGGATCTCCGCCAGGATATGGATATCAACAAGCCTGAGTATTTCTTACCTGACTGGATTAAGGAAATTTTTGAAAAGGATATTTATCCCGAATTTGAAGATCACTGACATGCTCCCCTAGTAAATCGAATACTATACCGGGGGCTTCCAATGGATAAAAATAAACCTTGTGTGCCCTGCCTTGGAGCAGGGCTTTTTCATTTAGGAAAATAGGGTGATGGGGAGAATTAGTCGATCAGCTAACTAGATGTAGAAGTACTGAAGCTATTTCAGATTAGCCGATAGTTTAGATATCAATAATCAAGGAAAACTCAGGTATTTGACCCAGGGCTGCGAGTAAATGATTGAGTCTGGACAACTAGAAAGACGCTGATTTATTATTGGTTCTTATTACTTGTTATTGCTTTTAGGATTAGGCTGAATGGTTACAACCAGTGGGCTTGATTGTACTGACCTTTATTAAAATGAGGAGAGGGCTAGGTTATGCCTAATCTAAGTTCAGTGGAATTATAGCAAATTTAATCCATATTAAGCATTGTTCTTAAAAATTATTTACATACTTTACATATGATAAAAGCGTTAGCACCAATTACGACTACAGACTTGGCGAGAGACTTGGCGACACTAGGGATTGATTTAATTCGTAAAGCTGGGTGTGAGTATGGAGATATCCGTATTTGTACTTACCGTAATCAGAACTTAACTGCACAGGATCGCTCCCTTAGCCAACTCTGTGATAATGTTAGTTCTGGTTTTGGGGTAAGAGTTTTACTAAAGGGCGCTTGGGGCTTTGCGGCTAGTCCCTATAAAACTCCAGAAGAAGTGGAACGAATGGTGGCTTTAGCTGTAGAAATTGCTAAAGGTAGCCGCCTTTCTCAGCAAACACAGGTAAGATTAGCCCCAGTAGAAGCCTATCGCGATAGCTATATTACTCCAATCGAAATTGACCCGTTTACTATACCAATTACTGAGAAAGCAGATTTACTATTGCGTATCAATAATCAATTGCTTAGCTATAGCGATCGCGGAATTAAGAAGGCTTACTCTTTCCTGCGTTTTACTCGTGAAGATAAGATTTTTGCCTCTACTGTTGATTCCTTAATTGAACAGACTATATACCGTAGCTATCCAGGTCTGGGTTGTACAGCAGTTGCTAATGGGGATGCTCAAAGCCGTAGCTATGAACGTCCACCTTTAAATATCGGTTACGAGCATATTCAACCTCCAGACCTTTTGAATCAGGTAGAACGGGTAGCAGAAGAAGCGATAGAGAAGGTTCATGCTCCCAAAGGACCTTCTGGTATTCGCAGCACGCTGATTCTGAAGCCTAGTAATCTCCACCTAACAATTCATGAATCGGTGGGACACCCTACGGAACTGGATCGGGTGTACGGCTATGAGTCGAATTTTGCTGGTACTAGCTTTGCCACTACTGATAAATTGGGCAAGCTGCAATATGCTGCTCCTTGGGTGAATTTTAAATGCGATCGCACTCAATGCGGGGGACGTAGTACTTTAGGTTATGACGATGAGGGGGTACCATCACAAGATTGGTATGTTGTCAAGGATGGCATTTTAGTAGACTACCTCACTGACCGGGAAACCGCTTATCGACTAGGTAATGCCAGTAGTAACGGTTGCGCTTACGCCGATAGTTGGTCAAGTGTACCGATGGTGCGGATTCCTAATTTAGGGTTAGAACCGGGAGCAGAGGGAGGAAGTCACTCTGCCACACTCGCAGAAATGATTGCTGAGACTGAGGAAGGGATTTTAATTGATGGTAGAGGTAGTTTCTCCATTGACCAGCAGCGACGTAATTTTCAGTTTGGTGGAGATGCTTTCTGGAAGGTGGAGAAAGGTAAAGTAGTGGGCATGCTGAAGGATGTCACCTATCATTCTATGAGTACTGATTTCTGGAATAGTGTTGATGCCATTGGAGTGGCTTCGGAACAAGAGCAGTTTGGTACCCATATGTGTGGTAAAGGGCAACCGATACAAATTGCTCAAATGACCCATGCTTGTGTGCCGGTGCGGGTGCGCAATATTCAGATTGGGGGATCCTAAATCGTTAATTGTTAATAGTTTTTTTATGGTTAGTTGGGTAGCTCGATTAATTAGTGTTAGGTAAAAGAGAAGGTAATTCTACCATCAATTCTTCAACTCACTATCCAAGATGGAGGAAAAGTATCGGCATTGCTCAATCAAGCAATGCCCTTATTATTTATTATTTCAAATATGAAAAAATTACCTTTTCTGGTTAACCATTCCCAGATTAAGCAACGCCAAAAAATCACGCCCACTCCGTTGGTTACCCCTTCGTAAACTCCCTCGGACTAGACTGCTCAACTCAAGCGGGCTCGGGTGCTATCGCTAATTAGTTTTAAGAAAACGAAACCGTAATAGCGATAGCACCCGATAGCCCGCACAGTCACGAGCAGGCTAGTGATGCGTGGTTGAACTTATCGCAGGGACGGCGATCCACCGCCCAGATTGCAAGGCTGTTTACCAACTGATGGAATGGACGTGATTTATTGAGACTGACGAGCGTGCTGCATCCGCAACGCCAGTATGTGTTCACAAGGACCTTTGTACAGCTTATTTTGCTGATACCAATTACAGGTACACTCTGCCGCTATTATACGTTCATCAGGATCAATTGTCAAAGCGGGATTATAGGTTTTGCTTTTATCTCTGACATTTCCCTGTAGCTGCAGTGTACCTTGAGTGTCTTGTACTGAGGTTACTTCTACGGCATTGTTACTTAAGAAGCGGGTTGCTGTTTCTTCTCGCTGATTGGCAAACCGTAACCGTTCCATGGGTAAGGGCTCTCGGGAGAGTTCCCGGACTCGATATACTTGCTTGTTTAAGTCGTAAATGGCTCGTCCGGCTTGGGTGTAAGCTCCTAAGGCACCTAGGACAGCAGTAGGACTTAAGTCTAAGCGCTGGGCGAGACTGTGGGGACTTTCTACCCAGTTTTCTCTGAGTGCGTCAAAAATGAGTTGTTGAGTCCACTGGTCTACATCTGCACGGGGTGCCATTAAGTCAAAGTTCCCAGCTTGAGACCAATCGTTAGCTGTCCATCCTGATAAGCCGAGGGTAAAGGACATATCCCCTAGGTCAGCTACATAAAAGGATGGCATGCCGGTTCCGAGTAGGTGAATGGTAAATTTGTTGGCAATGGGAATAAGACGTTCTAGGATGTGGAGGCGGCGGCGTCCCCAAACTCGGATGACCTGTTCTGATGAACCTTGATAGGGCGATCGCGAACAGACTACTTCGATGTTCCAAGGCTCAAATACTATTCGCACGGGTTCTCCTGGTTTGAGATGGTAACGCATTCCCCGTGGGCCAGTTTTTTCTTTGTGGCGACGCAACACAAAACAGATATTGTGAATATCCATGGGCTGCAAGTCAAAGGTGGTGGCGGGTAAGGCCATGGCGGAACTGACTTGTAGAAATCCTCTTACCCAACTGTCTGGTAGGTCAATTTTGACTTCTTTAAATGCTGCTTCATGGGTGGTTTTTACTTCAAAACCGGAGGGGTCAATTTCAAATTGGGTTGTCTTGTAACTGCGGATTTTTTGAAATTCGTTGTACAGGGCGGCGGAGTAGTCTATGTTTGTTGTACCGCAGGCGAATTCGTTGATAGTTTTAAATACTTCGTAGCTGGCTCCTAGTCGGCCATAACTGGATTCATCTTGGCTAAAACATTCAAAGAAGACTTCATCGGGATGAACGGTAATTACTGGATCGAGGACAAACCAGGCATCACGGTCTTTCTCATAGAGGTAATTGTAGTACTGCTGTCTGGCTTTATAAAAGGTGGATAATCGTTGATATCGGTTCTGATTTAATTGAGTTAGTTCTGCTTGTAAGGGTTGAATTTTATTGGCGAGGTCTTGGCGTTGTGCGGCTATGATTTGCCAGTCTTGTTGGTCTTGGTTAGCACGCCATTGTTTATACTCGGTTCTGTCTTTGGGTTTGAAGCGTAAATCGGAAACTACTACGTCATGTAGGGCGCTGATGGCTTCTCGAAAGGCTACATTTTTCCCTAATTCACCAATGAAGTAGGTGGGAGGACGCTTGGTGTCTGGGGAGAAGGACATTTGGGTGCTGCTGCCGCGATCGCTAACTGCTGTATTATTTTTATAGGCGTAGTTAAATTCCATGGTTTTTAGGGTATTGAAGTGTTTTTTTAATTGTTAATAATGGAATCGGGAATCGGGAATCGGGAATCGGGAATCGGGAATCGGAACCCACCCCTAACCCCTCCCAGGAGGGGAACGGGAATTGGGAATTGGGAATCGGGAATCGGGAATCGGGAATCGGGAATCGGGAATCGGGAATCGAAAAAATTATGAAATAGATAATTGAAATAGATAATAATAATTTTTGGTGTTATGCTAAATCAGTATTTTGTTTCATCAGCTATCAGGATATCTTTTCAAATGTTATAGGGTTTCTCCTACTATCGGTAATCCCGACTCCCTACTCCCGACTCCCTACTCCCGACTCCCTACTCCCTACTCCCTATTCCCGACAATACACAACTGATAAATCCCTACACTCCTCTTACTTCGGAGACTGGTTTAACGTGAATGGGAAGAGAAATAGTAGGATGGTTTTGGTGAATTTGAAGCATAATCTGAATTGAACGGGCTTTATCACCAATAGCCATTGTGATGGATTGTCGTGTTAATATTTCTGCTACTATTTTAGCAGCTGCTTGGCTTTTTTGGGCTTCAGCTTCTAGAAAGGCGAAGACGCGCTGTTTAGCAATTCGTCCGCGATTAACACGAGACAAAATACTGATAAAGTAAGGGATTAAGTCTTGCAAACGGTCGGTATTATCTACGGCATACTGTTCTAGATAGTTAGTGGCAAATAGCTGCATGTCTTGACTGGGATGTTCACTAAATTTGAGGAGATAATCTTGACCATAACTCTGCTGAAAGGTACGTAGGACTAAATCCCGCCCAAATTGACGAACATCATCCCGAGTACTGTCACAAATACTGACCATGACTTCAGGTGTCCATTCTTGTTCGGTAATTTGTTGGCTAAAGAGTTTGGTAGCAAATTCTCGGGAATCCTGCCATTTTGCTTCTAGTAATCGCACTGCGGCTAACATGTCTTGAGAATTGCTACGGATACGGTTGAGCCTTTGCTCAATCATTGTCCAAGCGGCTTTACGGACCGATAGGATTTCATGATTGGCTAATTTAACAATGTCAGTAATTTCTAATTCTAATCCCCAAGTGGTATAGTTAGCTTGGAGTACTAATCCTACTAATTCTTGAGCGGCTGATGATTTGGCTTGGAGAAGTCCCATCGCGTTGTCTTTGGTAATCCTAGTCATCCAGCTGGGTATGTCTTCTCGTAGCAGTTGGACTAAATCTTGGTGAACACCTTGATCTCTTTCTGGTAGCTGCAATAGGCTAATGATTTCTGTAGCTAGCTGAGTTACAAATTCTGGATATAATTGTCCTAAGCGCTGAATTACTGGACGAATACCTTGACGCAAGTGTGCTTGTTGATTGGTTGCGATCGCTAATACTAAGTCGTAGTCTTGTAGCAACCGTTGATCGGGAAGTTGACCGAAAATCTGAACCCCAATCCCTTGCACTGACTGATGGGGAGCGTTGAGGAGTGATTCAATTAATTTGGGTGGTAAGTCAGCGGCAGGAGTTTCGTGATTGAATAGGATTCTTGCTCCCAATTCCTGGATTTCTGGCATGGGGTGTTGGAGGAGATCTAGTACTACTCCCATACCCAATGTCCTGAGTTGGGGGGTAAAACCTAGAAGCAGGGTTTGAGCAGTGTCTTTGGCGATATCGGTTTGAGTTGGTTCTAGTGCGAGTACTGCTACAATGATTCGCCCGATTAATACTTTAGCTGTTGCTTCACTTACTATTGATTGAGTCAGTAACTGACGGGCAAAGGTACGGGTATCGGAGTGTTGACTGATGACTAACGGGATGATCAGGTGGCTGGCGGTAATCAAGTGAGTTGGTATTGCTTGTATCCACTGATGGGCTTGAGTACGAGCTGGTGGAAATTGGCAGTTAGCTAAGGCAAGTAATAAGTCTAGGTTAGGATTCTCTGGATTATCGGAATTATATTTTTGTGTTGCTAGTTCAAAGCCGAGTTGAGCGGTTACTGGGTAGGGTTTGTTAACTAGTCTGATTACAGTATCTGTATCGATTTGATTACAGAATGACTGACATACCTTCAAGGCTTTGGCGGCAAACTGATGAACTTGATGACACTGGCTTTGTAATAATAACTGTAGTAGTGCCTCTGGATGTTGCTCCCAAAGTTCAGGAAAGGCTTCTTCTCGCACATCTGGTTCTGGATCACCGGGTTTGTAGTTGTCTCGACAACGCCATGCCTGGCTGTTGGGCATTAATAGGTAACGGGGACTATTGGTATAGAGAATATGGTTAAAGGTTAAGTAACCAGCATAGCTGTCCCAGTTGCGAGTGTAGCTGGTGCGAGTCCAGTTGGAGTAGTTCCAGCGATATAAAGTTGATGTTCTGGCAGATACCGCATCAGAATCAGAATATTGGAGTAGTATCTCTAGGGCTAGATTGATGTAATTGCAATCGCATTCTTCACCCAATTTCCTGAGAGTCCGCCATACCCGCCGCCGTAGATAGTCACGAGTAACGTTGCTGTAAGCCCGTTTAGCATCAGGACTACCGAGGTAATTGGAACGGGGAATATATTTGCGGCTATTTCTGTCCCAGTAATACTTATGCCAATAAGACTGATGAAACATTGGTGGCTCGGTGTCTAGGCGGTAGGCGATAATGCCAAATACTTCCGCATCTTGTCGATATTCGGCAATCTTGAATATGTGGCGAATGGCTTTGAAGTAGTTGGGGCGTAGGGAAGCAGTGCGTAATATATTTAGTAGTGCTGGACGCACTTGAGCATTATTAATTTGATATAGGGTATCGAGGACACTAAAACGAGTATAGTCGTTACTGTCTAGATAGGTAAGTAGGGCATTAGAGAAGTCAGCAGGATTATCGGTTTCGATATGGGATTGCAATTCGGCAGGCAATTGCTCTATCTGTTGAGAGCGCAACCGTTCTTGAGTTGATGGATCACAGAGTTTCATCCAAGCTTCCCAAGCAATCCCCTTGACAAAGTCTGGAGTTGAAGGGGTTTCATACAAGCGTTGGAGCTGAGGAATTACATGCTGATCACCACACCATCCCAAAGCCCAAGCAATGCAGTAGTCTTTTAAGGGTTGATCAGTGCCAATTAGGGGGATAATTAAGGGCGTAGCTTCACGAATTTTCAATTCTCCAGCCCGCCAGATCGCTCGGGTTTGGGACCATTTACTAGAGCCTTTACTAGTATCTGGATTTGCAATCGCGTTGAGAATGGCTTGATGGCGTGGGTCGTTGGTAACTAGGTTACTAGTAGTTAAGTTACTAGTAATTAAGTCATTAACCTCTTGTTCAGTCTCACTACTTGATGCTTCAGTTACATCTTGATAGCCTTTCTTGAGTTTTGAGCCCACTAACTGATCAAAGACTTGTTGTGCTTTAGCCAAAGCTACGGGCTGAGCAGTTTTTGAACTTTCTTTCAAGGTCTTGCCACGGCGTCCATAGCGGAAGTTAACGATATACTGGTCGTTACCGAGATCACACAGATCGACTTCGTAGATTTTATCTGAGTTACCAGCTTGATAATGGAGCGTAGTGCGTTTGATCAGTTTCATAGGACATCAGGGAAAACCCAGTTAGAAGTAGAAACGCCTGTCATTACCACGATATTAAAAAAATTATCTAGTCGCTCTCGTTCCCCAATCCTAAAGCTATCGTAAATAGAAGCACGGTAAGCCCAGCCTAACCGAAAGGATTAAAACTTGCCCATTGCTGCGTAGCTTGACTCTGATGTAGCCGATATACTCATGAGCAATTTTCCAGACTTATCCAGTCACGATTTCAAAGTGATCAGGGAATTGGGTCATAATCGCGCTGGTGGGAGAGTGACCTACCTAGCCCGAAACCAAGTCAATCACCAATTGGTAGTGATCAAGCAGTTTCAGTTTGCTCAACGCAACAGTAACTGGTCAGACTATGAGACCATAGAAGGGGAAATTCAAGTGTTGCGGGGACTGAATCATCCAGGTATCCCCCGTTACTTAGGGTCATTTCAAACCACTAGGGGCTGTTGTTTGGTACAGGAATACAAACATGCTCCTTCCCTGGCTGTACCTCGTAGTTTTGACCCGGAGGAGATTAAGCAAATCGCGGTTGGGTTACTCAACATTCTGGTTTACCTACAACATCGGATTCCTCCGATCATTCATCGAGATATCAAACCAGAAAATATCTTAGTAGATGAGACGATCAATGTTTTCCTGGTAGACTTCGGCTTAGCTCGGATTGGTGATAGTGAACTAGCGGTGAGTAGTGTAGCCAAAGGCACTATTGGGTTTATGGCTCCGGAACAGTTATTTGATAAAGCCCTAAGTAAAGCGTCAGACTTATATGGGTTAGGAGCGACGTTGATTTGTTTACTGACTGGTACTCGATCGACTACGATTAATACTTTAATTGATGAAGACTATTGTCTAAATTTTCAGCATCGTCTACCTCAAGTAAGTTTGGGTTGGCTGCAGTGGTTGCAAAGAATGGTAGAGCTGAAACCTAAAGACCGTTTTCCTGATGCTGAAACGGCTTTAGAAGCTCTCAAACCAATCTACGTTATCCGGATTCCAGAGGCAAAACTCTCCGAACCGTATCTAGAATTGAGAGCTAAAAAATTAGGGGAAAAACTGACAAAAACTATCACCATTTGTAATACAGTTCCAGACACAGCCTTAGAAAGCCGCTGGCAAATTGCTCCCCATGTCAGTGACCCACCCCACACTCCCTATTTCCATGACTGGATTCGATTGGACACAGCTGATGTTAATGGGAATCAAGGGTTGTGCCACATTACGATAAATACCAGTAAGCTGATGGCAGACCAAACCTATGAGCGAGAGGTATTAATTCACACTAATGCTGAACAGTCAACTCAGGTTTTACCCCTGAAAATCCATACTGCTCCGGTACCAATTGCCACGAAAAAACTTCCCTATCTATCCCTAGCGCTATTGATTGGTTTAGCTACGACAGCTACGTGGGTAGAAACTACGGCTTGGGAGGGAGTTGTGAGTAACAGTGGGACAATCGGGATTGCGATCGCTACTTTTGTCTCAGTCTTGGTGGCAATGCTAGGATTGACTGCGGCTGTGACATCTGGGATGGTCTCGAAACTGGTAGCAAGAGTCAGAGCCAGGTTTAGTATTCCGTTAAAGGCGATGGATACCGTAGCAGCAGTGTTTTTTGCTGGAGTAGCAGCCCTGTTGGTAGCTGGATTTGGTGCCAAGTTTCGCGCTACCGATAGCGCAATTGCTACCTTTGCAGCAGTGGATGCGGTCGTGTTTATGGCAGCCTTTGAAGGGGAAGGAGTCGCTCAAAGCTGCCGAAAGCGTGGGTTTAGTAAAATCTTAGCCCTGGGAGTGCCTGTGTTATCGGTAGCCTTGGGCATTAGTTTAGGTATCGGTTTAAAGCTGGGATTTGTAAATATCTTGGTACTGATCGCCATTTTAGTTACAGCAGTTCCCTTAGCTGTGATGATTCTCTATCCACCATTAGAGCGTCTGCGGCAAGTCAAAACCTATCGGAAATTAGAGAGAAATTTGATCAAGCCTTAGAGGGTATTTAGTTGCAGGAGCGATCGCGCTACTGCTTCCACTCAATTTTTTGTGATTGCAACAAAATAATAGATCTGGACGACCTTTTATTTTTGGAACTATGCTGTAAGTACAACTTTTAACAATTTTTAATAAAAATTAATAATTAATAGTCAACCACGCAAAACGCTATTATATTTTTTGATATCTAATTAGGGAATTTATTATTACCTATTACCCATTCTAAAAAAGCGCTCAGCTATTTTGCTTAGTGATTAACAAAACTTGGTATCTTATAAAATTTTGTAATTTTATAGGTGTTTAATAGTTTGGCTTTGGAGTAACAGGTTTTATTAATGTAGAACTCCCCTAGCAGCTGATCGGCCTTTGATGATTTCAAACATGCTCTATCAGCACGCTCTGCAGTCAGGACTTATCGAATTTTTCACAGGCTGAGAATACACTGATTCATGATTACCATAGATAATTAATCGTTCTCACTTCTGCCTGGGTGTCGTTTATTCAAGTGAAAATCACTTACGTGCAACCAACTGTAAATAAATGTACCAAACCCGGTAGACAGGAGAGCAATTTTTAGAGCAAGATTATTTAGTTCAGAATATTGTCAAATGTCTGTTGTTTCTACAGTCAGGGTTATTGTGCCCGGTACTACCGCTAATCTAGGACCAGGTTTCGATTGCATAGGCGCAGCGTTAACTGTGTATAACCAGTTTAAAGTCACTCGCCTGGAATCGGTAAATTTTGGATCAGTCAAGCTTAAGATTGACGTTACTGGTGTGGAAGCCAACAAGGTGAGTAGAGATGAGAGTAATCTTGTCTATCGAGCGTTTGCAACGTTATATGATCGTCTGGGAAAAACTCCGCCTCCAGTACACCTAGAGATTGATTTGGGGGTGCCTTTGGCACGAGGATTGGGCAGTTCGGCAACAGCGATTGTTGGAGGATTGATTGCTGCAAATCAGTTAGCGGGTAAACCTCTTTCTCAGCAGGAGGTAATGGAGTTAGCGATCGCAATTGAGGGGCATCCTGATAATGTGGTTCCAGCGCTTTTGGGGGGATGTCGTTTGACCGGTCGAGGTTTGGTGATGAAACCCCAAAGACCCCAAAGACCCCAAGCAAAAGAACAGGATTGGGTAGTTTGTGATGTTGCTTGGTCTTCTGATCTAGTGCCGGTGGTGGCAATTCCAGATTTCGAGCTTTCAACACAGGAGGCACGGCAGGTGTTGCCTGATAGCTACAGCCGTGGTGATGCAGTGTTGAATGTGGCCAGTTTGGGGTTGTTGTTGCGGGGTTTGGAGTCTGGTAAGGGGGATTGGTTACGGGTCGGTTTGCAAGACCGGATACATCAGCCTTATCGCCAAAAACTGATTCCTGGTTATGACGCTGTGGAGGCGGCAGCTTTGGATGCTGGAGCCTATGGGATGGTGATTAGTGGGGCTGGTCCTACTTTGTTGGCTTTGGTGAGTGAGTCCCAAGCACCAGCGGTTCAGGAGGCCATGGCGGTAGCTTGGACCGATGCCGGGATTCAGGCTCAAGTGCGATCGCTTTCTCTAGATTCCCACGGGACCAAGATTGCTCTGGAATTGATTAGCTAATACCACATCCGATAGTATGACCCCCTGCTGGTTATAGTTGGTAATTGCTTCTGATTACCCAAAATCTCCCATATAGCATAATGCTTCTGGGATTGACCCATCTTAACCTAAATTTTTAATAATTCTTTACTTTTTTGGTATCAAATGTTACCAAAAAATTTTTTTTGTGTTTTTTTGGCAAATACCCTTTGCAATTCTTAACTTTAGTTAATATACTGAAACTAGAAGCCAATAGGTATTTATTCTTAGCTATGGTCTCCGTAAATTTTCCTTGGATAACGACGATTATTCTGCTGCCCCTAGTGGCATCTCTGCTCATTCCGCTCATTCCCAGCAAGTGGCTGAGGATGATTCGTTGGTATGCCCTAGGTGTAGCCGTTCTGGATTTGGTCCTAATGATCTATGGGTTTTGGCATCATTACGATTTCCGAAACTCCGATTTTCAGCTCAGGGAAAGTTATACGTGGATACCCCAGCTTGGCATTAGTTGGTCTGTAGCAGTCGATGGCTTATCGATGCCTCTGATTGTGTTAAGTGGCTTAGTCACTACCTTAGCTATTGTTGCGGCTTGGAAGATTAACCATAAACCGCGTTTGTTTTACTGCTTGATGCTGTTCATGTATAGCGCCCAGATCGGGGTGTTTGCAGCTCAAGATTTAGTGTTGTTTTTCCTAATGTGGGAATTAGAGTTGCTGCCAGTGTACTTGCTCATTTCTATATGGGGAGGAAAACAACGCTTCTACGCCGCAACCAAATTTATTCTTTACACAGCAGCAGGTTCAGTTTTTATCCTGGTCGCCGCGCTAATGATGGCGTTTGCTGGAGATACAGTGACCTTTGACATGCAAACCCTAGGGAATCGGAATTACCCGATAGCTTTGGAACTAGTAGCTTATGCGGGTTTCTTAATTGCCTATGGTGTCAAGTTGCCGATTTTTCCGCTACATACCTGGTTACCAGATGCACACAGCCAAGCTTCTGCTCCAGTCTCGATGATATTAGCTGGGGTCTTATTGAAAATGGGTGGGTATGGACTGATGCGCATGAATCTAGAAATGCTTCCTCATGCCCATACTTACTTCGCACCAGTGCTAGCAGTATTAGGTGTGGTCAATATTATCTACGGTGCTTTGCTTGCCTTTAGTCAAGACAATCTCAAACGACGACTAGCTTACTCGTCAATTTCCCACATGGGTTTTGTGTTAATTGGGATTGCTTCGTTCACTGAATTAGGAATGAATGGAGCTATCTTACAAATGCTTTCCCATGGGTTAATCGCTGCTGCCTTATTCTTCCTATCTGGTGTCACCTACGAACGTACTCATACGCTAGCGATGGCGAAAATGGGAGGAATGGCGAAAGAAATGCCCAAAGCATTTGCCCTTTTCACTGCTGGTTCCATGGCATCCCTAGCCTTACCAGGAATGAGTGGTTTTGTGGGTGAGTTGTCAGTGTTTCTTGGAGTCACCACTAGCAGTGTGTACAGCTCATCTTTCAAAGTCGTCATCGTTTTCTTAGCCGCAGTGGGATTAATCCTAACTCCGATTTATCTGCTTTCACTGCTCAGACAGGTATTTTTCGGTAAAAATAACTCTGGATTAATTATTGAGAAATACTTAGGGGATGCCAAGCCTCGCGAAATTTTCGTTACCGCTTGTCTGTTAATCCCTATTATTGGCATCGGTCTTTATCCGAAGCTAGTCACTCAAACCTATGATGTGAAAACTGTAGCGGTTGCTGCTCAAATGCGCCAATCCTTACCAGTGATTGTTCAAGAGGAATCACCTCTATACTCTGGTACCTTCACAGCACCACAGTTAGCTAACACAAAGGCTCAACCTATTCTTGGGGTTACCCAGTATTGATTAGTTCCTGTTTCCAATTAGCGGGAGTTAAACAAAAAGAACGCCCCAAACAAAGTAGGAGCATCTCACTTTGGAAAAAACATACCGCAAATAGCTGTATCATGGTGATTATACCGCCAAAATAAAACGATATATTTGCCAAAATGAGATGCTCCCAACAAAATGGGAGCATCTTACTGTTTTGATGGAAAGCGCGAGTGGGTAAAACCTCCTGTTCCGTTGCTGCATCAATTTTGTATAGCAGCTGTTGTCGGATTGAGTTGACATAAATGATTAATTGCAGCAATTACCGCTTCATCCTTCGTATTTCCACCACAAGCGGCAAGCACTTGACGCAAGGCTGTTTTAGCTGATATACGTTTTTCTGAATCTACGACTACCATATCCTTGAAACTTTTAGCTTTCCTGATGCTACTTTAGACTATCCTAAATTTTTGAGTTTTTATTGACTATATTCTTTTTAAATTGTTAGATTTATTCTGCCTAAAAATTCAATATTTTTTTAATAAAATCCTACTATGTCTAGCAGCGTTTTACAGTCCGTAACCTCTCAAACTAAGCCAGTGGAAAAACTGGCAGCAGGTGGGTCTGATCCAGAAGTCTTTGACTGGCAAGAAGTTTGGTATCCTGTTTCTTACGTCGAGGATTTAGACAAATCCCAGCCCACTCGCTTCACTTTGTTAGAGCAGGATATTGTCTTCCGCTGTAAAGATTAGCGCTACCACCATCCATAAACAGGTGCTTAGGTGTCCAAGGTGTGCCCAGTGACGCTTGTTGAGTGATCTAGATCTTCAGGGGATTGTAGATACAGGAGTTTTGTTCACAGCACAAGGAGGCTTATAATAATCCAGTTAAAATATCTGATTAAGATTTCTTATGACATCATCACTACCAGGAAACCCTCAGCCAGAACAATTTGTCCCTTTTACTGCTCGTTTAATGGCAGCAATAAGAGCAAAAGAAACAACAAGATCAGATCGTCTGTTTAATGACCCTTTTGCTGCTCAGTTAGCTGGAGAAGAAGCATTTGCTGTTTTAGAGCAAAAGTTAAAGGTAGAAGATCAGGCTTATGTAGCAGTCCGAACCCGTTTATTTGATGATTTTATTCTTTCAGCCTCTGCCAAAGCGCATCAAGTGGTTATTCTAGCTTCGGGTATGGATACCCGAGCTTATCGTCTTTCTTGGTCATCTGTCACTAAAATCTACGAACTAGACCAACCGCAGGTTCTCAAAACTAAGGCAACCATTCTCCAAGAGGTTGTTCCCAACTCTCAACACTGTGCTATTTCCGCAGATTTAACTCAACCTTGGTCAGATCTCTTGTTTACTAAAGGATATCAGCCTGAATTGCCTTCAGTCTGGTTATTAGAAGGACTGTTGATGTACTTGAGCGAGCCGGAAGTACATCAGTTACTGGAAACAATTTCCCAGTTAACTGCTACTGATAGTTATTTAGCTTTGGATTTAGTTAATGTTAAAGGCATAGAATACGAACCCTACAAAGGTTATTTCCGTTCCGGTTTCGATTACCCAGAAGAACTGTTAGCTCAATATGACTGGGAAGCAGAAGTTATTCAACCTGGAGATGAGGGGGCGAATTTTGATCGCTTCATAGAGCCGTTACCCCCTCGTGATGTTCCTGATGTAGCAAGAGTATTTCTGGTGAAAGCTAAAAAACAGTAACTTAATCAATAGCTTCGCAAAAAAAAGGTTAACTAAACGCGATCGCTAATGCTATCTATCAACACTAGAGATTGCCGACAACTAGGGCAATAGTTTGTATGTCTGCGGAGAGCGATCATATAATAGCTCATCACTTAATTCTTGGAAAGGTGCTTCTGTTAATCCCTGCCATGCAGGTTTCCCACTAAATGCTTACTTAAAATCTAAAATCTCAAATCTCATGACCACACCTGCCCATAATCTGATCCAGTCCATCTATGAAGCCATCAATCGTAGAGATGTTAACGCTGCGATGGAGTGGATAGACGACCAGTGTATTTACGAGGATCTAAACTTTTCCCAACCATTCAAAGGAAAGGAAGCTGTCAGACAACTTCTGGAAGAATCCTGTCAAGGTATCCCGGATCAGTTAAAATTTGTCATTGACGATATCACCACAGAGGATCCCCTGGCAGTAGGAATACTATGGCACGTTGAGTTAGACGGCATTCCCTTTCCTAACGGACGAGGTGTTAGCTTTTATCGTTGTTCTGAGGTAACTGGCAAATTAGTTTTAGCCCGTGATCTGGTTGAACCCCCCATAAAACCAGGGAAGGCGGCATTCTTTATCATCCGACTGGTATCTCCGCTGATACGGACACTGCTGAAAAATCGGCAAGATGAAAGCACTAGGGAAACCTCTCCCTTAGGCCAAGGGATTCCAAAAAATCAACGCTTTCTTGCTCTAGTATTTGGGTTAATAGCGATCGCTTATATTTACATTCTGTTGCTATCTCCACCAGGGCAACTTATTCCAGGGGAACCCGCTTGGGCGATTCAACCAGAAACTATAGAGGAAATAACAAATGAATCTCTGAATTTTTTCTTTATTCTACCCCTTTTGAACCTAGTAGGCATTCATTATTTAGAAGCACCAGTGCTTCATCCTACCTTAGAAGCACTTTTCAACTTTGCCGAAGCTTGGATTTTTATGTTTTTACCTCTACTCCTGGTCGATAGAAGGACAATTCATTTCCCCAAGATTCTCATTTGGAGTCTGGCGATGTTCGGAACGAATGCTGTTCTTACCCCTTATATGGCACTGCGCTATAATACACCAATTCCGCCAGTAAAGGAGGAAACGAACAAGGGACTATTAGCTCGTGTATTTGGTTGGACAGGAATGATAGTGGGGATAATTGCCTTAGTTTGGGGGGTGATGGGACGACCAGAATTTGGAGATTTGGTCGAGAGAATGAACTATTTTGGCGAGCAATTGATAACGAACCGACTTACATTAGCTTTCTGTGTAGATTTAGTACTTTTTTCCCTTGTTCAGGCTTTACTTTTGGGGGCAGTTAACAGCAGGATTGGCTGGTTTCGATTTATTCCTTTCTGGGGACTTGCGCTATGGCTAATTATATGAGTTGCTTGGAGGTTGGCTCAGGACGAGCGAAAGCAATTTGCTGCCCAAAATTACTTTTATTATCAAATCATAACTATAGCGTTTATCGCATTTATGAGGTACAGTCTTATTTGACACTGATTCCCTGTCTTGATGCAAAGCGCGAGTGGGGGAAACCACGGCAGTTGCTCATGGGGGAAACCCCCTGTTCCCTTGCTGCATCGCTTAAAACCCTCTTTACTATTGCCTATTGCCTATTGCCTATTGCCTATTGCCTTAAAAGGATAAGCAATGTCGCTCATGACTATGAGAATTGCTATAACTGTGCTGCGGAGCATTTTTATTCAGTAAAGGTTAATCAAGATTTAATCATGTTAGAACTATATTTAGACAGTGCCGATGTTGAACAGATAGCACGTTTTCACTCTTGCTTACCGATTAAAGGAATAACCACCAACCCCAGTATTCTGGCTCAAGCCAACATCGGTGTTAATCAACTACTTAAAGACGTAAATACTATACTAGGAAATGATGCACGTTTTCACATTCAAGTTATCAGTCAATCTGTAGATGAAATTATCGTTGAAGCTGAGAAAATCACAGCGTTACCCTATGATATTGTGGTTAAAATTCCGGCCACGGAAATAGGTCTGGTGGCAATAAAAAAGTTACATCAGAAGCAGATACCTCTATTAGCTACGGCAATTTATACAGTTCAACAAGGTTTTTTAGCTGCACTAGCAGGTGCAGATTATTTAGCTCCTTATGTAAATCGAATTGATGTTTTTGGGGGAAATGGTGTCACAGTTGTGGAGCAACTTCAACAACTTGTCCAACAACAACAGCTAAGTTGTTGTTTATTACCTGCTAGTTTTAAAAATCCCCGTCAAGTTTTAGAGGTATTACAAGCAGGGGTTGGTGCGATTACTTTGCCTGTAGGTATAATGGGACAAATGGTTTCACATCCGGCTATACCTTTGGCAGTTGAACAATTTAATACTGATTGGCAACAAGTCTTTGGTGATAAATTAGCTTTTGAAACTTAATGTGACCTGAGTTTTGGATAATAAAACAGGCAGATAGAGTGACAATACATAAATGGAAACTAGAGGAATTGAACGCTGAAGCATATCATGTTCAATTGATGGTAAATTTTTATTCCAACAATAACTTATCTGACTTGATTTCATCCTTTAAATCAGCTAGTAGCAGGATTTTTATGGTAAGCATTCAGCTATCAACTATCAGCGATTAGCGCTACGCCCACGCTACGGGAACAGGCAAAGGCCAACGGCTGACCACTGTTCGCGTAGCGTGAGCTTTTAGCTCACCACTGACCACTGACCACTGACCGCTGACAGCTAAATACTTAAATTAATTTTAATAACAGAATAAAGAATCGCGAGTATCAACACCAGTTATGGGATTAGTACCAGAAGCTTTTTTGCATAGCTTCTGGTCTTGGTTATAATCCAAAATTGCCAAGGTGAAGTCAGCGCCAGTAATATCTGCACCCTTAAATTTAGATTTCAATATCAATGCATCTTCAAAAACTGCATCGGTTAAGTCTGCTCCCTTGAAGCTACCTATATTAATGTATGCAGAGGTGAAATTGGCTCCATGTAGATTAGCATTCGTGAAATCAACTTTGGTAAAGTTGGCACCTATAAACTTAAAGTTGCTCAAGTTGGCTGACTGGAAATTGACATTGCTAAAAACCTTGTAACTCAAGTCTTTATCGGGGAAATCTTGAGCGGTTAGATCCTTGTTTTCATAGGTAGCGTTAATGGTGGCAGCGCTTTGGGCTTGGGCTGGCAGAGGCAACACTAATATAGTTAGTGCTAGTAGAAAGGCTGCCAGATGTAAAAAGTACTTACCGTACTTCATGAATTGCTCTAATCCTCCTTTTGATTAAACGTTGCTGACAAGGGTAACTATATCAATTTTTGTAGGAGTTGTGAATAGGGAAATATAGGGCAATTGTCAGCAAGGTTTGAGGGACATTGCTTATGGTTTTAAGGCAAAAGGCAAGAGGTAAGAGGTAAGAGGCAAGAGGCAATAGGCAATAGGCAAGAGGCAAGAGGCAAGAGGCAAGAGGCAAGAGGCAATAGGCAATAGGTAAGAGGCAAGAGGTAAGAGGTAAGAGGCAATAGGCAACAGCGATGCTTCAAAAAGTAGTATATAAGATTACGGAATTCTGTTGGGAAGCGATTGACCTTGGCCTTTAGGCCACGCTACGCGAATGGTCACGCTACGCGAACGCAAAAAAACAGACTTTACTGAGTATAAATACTTGTTTAATGAATAGGAGTAGAGTGGGCATCCTGCCCGCGCGAAAATATATTGAAACTGGCAAGATGCCAGTTCCACGCAAGATGCCTCTCGAACGGGCAAGATGCCCATTCTACAGGTGCGACCCAAGGTCGCGAGCAATCCCTCGCGGCCTTGGAGGCGCGCACCTACTCTTAAAATCATTCCATTATTAAGCAACAGCTTACTTTTTTAGTATCCTTGAACAACATATTGTCTAGCACTATTTTTTAATCATAGAAAATTTATTTATAAAAAAATTACTTATTGAATTGCAAACCGCTGTATTTTGTTTTTGGGATTTACTCTTCAAACTCCTTAATTTTTTTCATGTATTGTTTTGAATTTCCTTCAGATAATTGAAGTCTTTGTTCTTTTTGAATGCGGAAATATTCATTATAAACTTCCTGACTTTCTTTTTGCTCAAGTAAATAATCATAAGGACCTTTGCCAGACAAAAGTTTAACTAATATAGGTGAGATTTCAATAGTGACGAATAAGGCAGTTATTAGCCAATTAATATTACGAATATTCGGATCGTCTTTAGATAATTCTTCTAAAGCAACAAGACGGGCTAAGAAGCCATTTGATTCTTTATCAATTTTTTCTTGATTCAGTTGTTCTAAGTTACTCTCTGGTGACTGCAAAATTAGGTTACGTTCTTTAAGCTTATCTATTTTATCCTCTTTTTCCTTAACTTTATTATCTAATTCAATGAATTGTTGTTTTATCTCATCTGCATAGTTTCGTTTGTCTTGATAAACAATTCCTTTTCCAAGTTGGCCTGTTCCCTGTGTACCTTCTGCTTCTGCATTAGCCGCATATTCAGCATCTTGCCATTCATTTTTGTACTTATTTTTTTCTATATTTAAGGCTTGAATTTCTTGCTCTAGGTCTTTTATTGGTTCGGTAAGTTGTTCTTTGGCTGTCTCATTTTTATCTTGTTCTATTTTCTGGTTAATTTCTTTTTCAAAGAGCCTCAACTCAAGGGGTTTAGCAACCACAAAACTTAATAAAAATGCTATTATTAAACGAAGACTTGTTGCTGCAATAAATGGGAAATTTAAATTTGAGTCGGTTTGTTTTCTCTTAGAGCTTAAAATTAAAAAACGATCTAAGTTAAAAACTATAAAACTCCAAAACGTTCCTCCTACACAAGAAGCGGCTACAGAACCGAATACTGTCCAAAGAGCATAACCACCGGAAAAAATAGCCGTTGTTGATGTTAGCAAAACCGTGGTACCAATTGCTGTATATTTATATCGTTCTGTCAAACATTCTTTTTGTGCCAAAATGTGATGATCTGCACCAGCACACCATAGCAAAAATTTTTCTAGTGAATTTAAATTATCGTTAATTGTTGGAGTCTGTATTAGGTGTTGAAGTTCAGCTGGTAAGCCAATTTCGTTTATAAAAGTACCAACCGCTTCAACACCATAAGCATTAAGAGCACTTTTGATATCTTCTGTAGCTCTTTCCTGAATTTGCTCCCGTTGTTGTAAGAAGTCTAAGGCATTATAGTCTTGAGCGGAATTACGGAAGTAATTATCAACCATCGATGCTAATACCCTATTCACAAGGTTTTTAATGGAGCTATATTTAACCGCACCCTTAGACAAGGGGCTGAGAACTCCTCCTTCTTCCTCAACTTGCTGAAAACTATTAGCATTTGGTGAACCCACACGAGAGATCATTTTAGGGGAATTTTTGGGAGCAATATTAATAACCTGTGTGACTTCAAGTTTCAAAATAAAGCCATCTTTTGAGCGAAGCTCTAAGGTTTTCAAATTAGAATCGTAGTTGGTTGCTGGTTTATCTCTATTCGTCCAGTCCAAAGTTATTTCATGGGCAGGAACTATTACTATACTTTTCACTCTTGTATTGATAGGATGTGTTCCAGCTTCTATTGGTATGTTCTGAATCCCTTTATACCCAATTGGAACGATATTAAACTGAGAACCATAAGTAGTTTGCTCTTGATTGGCTTGGCTATTCTTACCAACATTTGAGATTAAAACTCCAACTGTTCCAGTTTTAATATTAGTTAAAGGAACTTGTTCAACTTCCACAAACCAAGGATTTAAACTCCAAAAACCTTCTTCGATAAATTCTTCTTGTAAACCTCGATAGCCACCTTTGTCAATAAACTCCTGTGGCTCCTGAAACTTATTATGTCCCTCAATAACTGCTCCCGCAATGTCCCCTCCTGGTAAGGGCTTACCATCAAAAGTAGTAACAATACCAATTTTACCTGATTCAACTCTGTAAACTTTTAATTGTTCTGGCTTCAGTCCATATTGCTTGGCATTGTCAGTAGTAACTACTGTAAATAGTTCAGTGTTTATTCTATAGTAACCTTCAGTAAGAATTGCTCGCTGTTTACCTTGTTGACCACCGTTGTTGAGAAAGGCTTCAGCATTCTGAAAATTATCGCAATCTACAGCTTTACCTAGTATTTGTCCTGGTGGTAATTCAGCACCATCTTGAGCAATAACTAGCCCTATCTCCCCTGATCGAATATTAATTACTGGGACATTGTGAACTTTAAACAACTCTGTATTAATGTAGTGAATTCCAGGAGGAAGAATTGCTAATTGGTTCCCTTGTTGACCGCCGTTTTTAATAAATGCTTCAGCGTCCTGAAAAGTGCCACATTCCACAACTTTACCAAAGTTCTGACCAAGTGGAAGTGGCTGACCATCCCTTGCTTCCACTAACCCTACTTCATTAACTCTAATTTTGATAAGTTCAACTGTCTTAATTTTGAAAAGTTCTGTATTAATTGCATATTTGCCATTAGTAAGAATCTTTAACTGTTGTCCCCTATATCCCCCATTATCAATAAATGCTTGAGCGTCTTCAAAATTGTTGCATTCAACAGCATCACCAAAGGTTTTTCCAATCGGCAGTGGCTTGCCATCTTTCGCTTCTACTAAGCCAATTTGATAGTCATAAATGGAAGTAATTTTCCTAATTTCAACAGAAAAAAGTTGAGTATTAATCCGATAAATACCATTTCTTAAAATGCCTAACTGCCTACCCCGTTGACCACCATTTTTGATAAAGGCACGACCATCTTGAAAGTCATCGCATTCTTCGACCACTTTACCAAACATTTTACCTGTGGGAAGAGAAGCACCATCGTTGGCGGTTACTAATCCAATTTCATCTTTATCAATCTGTATAGCCTTTTGTTTGACAACTTTATAGGACAACGGAGAGTGAAAATGTCGTCCAGGACCAAGAGTATCAACCTGCCAACCCATTTCTCCATTAAGAGCAATTTGACGATTAGATGGTAAAGGACTACCAAACTTTTTATAAACAATTCCAACCTCATCTTGAGAGATGACATAAACGCCAGGTGCCCGATCAATTGTCATAACAAAAACTCCAATTAATTAACTAGTTAATCATCAAAATCATAGTCTTTCGCTACCTTAATCCTTATTATTTTACCGTGAGTTTGACGAACTGGACAAAGGTGAAAGAGGGAGCATGTCACTTATGCAGCAACATTAGTACTAAATCTAGGGAATGGGGAATGGGTGATGGGTGATGGGTAATAGGTAATAGGGGGAGCAGGTCACAAAGCGCCGAATATTGTTACTTTTTCTATAGCCCCCTCATGGGTAATTGCTTGCTCTAATGGTAAATAGTTGATCTGTTCTGCAACTAATACCTGCTCCGATACAGCTTTTTGTTGTTTTGTCAAGTAGTTCATTTGTTCTACAAATTTGACCTGCTCCCGATGCATCCGATGACAATAGCGATGCTTCAAAAAGTAGTATATAAGTTACGTAATTCTGTTGGGAAGCGTACGCATTCTGGGGCACTTCCGGTACAGGAAAAAACAGACTTGAGCAGTTATAGCACTAGGCATTAAGGTGTTTGACATTCATACAAGCAGCAAAAGGTGCGACCCGTGGCGCATTTAATTTTTAATGGGTCAAGCGCCCTAAATCGTTGTTTACGATTCATTTGAAAAGGATAGAAATTAAATAGTTAAAAACTCATGGAGTTTGTCAAGTACCCTTGAGAACGGCTCGAAATTTGTATTAAAAGTTACATATAAAAGGTAAACAATAGTAATCTTTTTTTACGATTGTTTTCAAAAGGATAGAAATTAAATAGTTTATAAATTAGGGAGTTTGTCAAGTATCTTTAGATGGTTTTACCCTAGTAAAAATAAAGTGTAACGTTTTGTTAACCACATGACTGTTGTTGAAAACTATTAGCTAACCTAAATAAGGTTGGATTTCCAAAAGCCTGTTTATAAAGGTGCTTAGGTACTTAGGTAAAGTTGAGAGGCACAATTAAAGCCGAACAACAAAAAACAAAAAAAAGCTCGTGTTTGAAAAGGTGCTTAGGCCAAGTTGAGAGGCACAATTAAAGCCGAACAACCGGAAAATTAGCCAACCATCGTAGGATAAACATCAGCGATCGCCAGTGGCAATTGCTGTTGACACTCATACCCAGAGCCAAGCCCGTCCGACGCCATCGCAGGGTTTTGGTGCGCGGAAGTTATCAATCCCATTTTCTAGCTGCTATCAGCTATCAGCTATCAGCTATCAGCTATCAGCTAAAGCGCTACGGCAACAGCTGGGAGCATCCCAGTTTGGCAAATCCATCGCTCAAATTAACGAGAATACTATGATTTCAAAGCATAACTGAAAGTGTTATGTGCAAAAATGGGATGCTCCCGAACAGCTTTTGAATAAAACAAGAGGTAAGCATTAGTTTAATAGTCACGAAAGTCACAGCGTCGAAGTCGGTGCCACGAAGCTGACAGCTGTTCGCGTAGCGTGGCCAAAGGCCAACGGCTGACGGCTGAATGCTTACTGCTAAGCAGCTAGGGCAGATCACCTCAGTTCGCTGATTGGGAATAGTTCCCAAGCATTACTTCGGTCATCAATTGGGTCATCAAGGGTGTTATGGAAAATAGCAAAATAACCACAACTCAACTGTCTTTACCTAAAGGCGGGGGAGCGATTCAGGGCATTGGCGAAACGTTTCAGGCTAACGAATTTACGGGCACGGCTGGCCTATCTATTCCGATTCCGACAACTCCTTGCCGGGGTTTTGAACCGCAGTTGAGTGTTCAGTATAGTTCTGGTTCGGGAAACGGGCTTTTTGGTTTGGGGTTTGCTCTAGCTATTCCTAATATTTCCCGCAAAACCTCGAAAGGACTGCCCAAATACGATGGCACTGATACCTTCATTCTCTCCAATGCTGATGACTTGGTACCAGTAGGTAACCGAACTGAAAACGATTACGAGATTACTAGCTACCAGCCTCGCACTGAAGGGTTATTTGCCAAAATTGAACAGTGGTGCGATCGCACTACAGGAGCATCCTATTGGCAGGTAATCAGTAAGGATAATATTACCAGTAGATATGGCAAAACGGCTCAAGCCAGAATATCTGACCCGGAAAACGAAAATCATGTCTTTGAATGGTTGCTAGAAGAAAGCTTTGATGCTAAAGGAAATTACATTATCTATCGCTACAAGCCAGAAAATACCCAAGGGGTAACCAGCAGCATTTATGAAACTAACCGGACGCAGACAGCCAACAAATATCTAGAGAAAATCCAGTATGGCAACGACCAACCACTGCAACCAGGAGATGACCTGAGCAATGTTTTATGGCACTTTGAAGTAATCTTTGACTACGGCGAGTACAATATCGACCCAAGCAATACGACACCTTACGAACCAGTTAGAGAATGGACAAATCGACAAGACCCATTCTCTACCTATCATGCTGGGTTTGAAATTCGCACCCATCGACTGTGCCGCCACGTTTTAATGTTCCACCGTTTTACTGAATTGGGCCAGGAACCAGTTTTAGTTCACGCCACGCGCTTCCATTATCGAGAAGATGCTAATATTACTTTTTTAACGGCTGCCGAGGCGATTGGGTATCGCTACGAAAACGGTGGGTATCAAACCAAGAGTTTACCTGCTCTGGAGTTTCAATATACTCCATTCCAGCCCGAGGGACATAAGTTTGAACCGTTCCTAGGAGAGGACAGTCTGTTTTTGCCCGGTTTGATTTCCTCAGAGTATCAAATCCTGGATTTATACGGGGAAGGCATTCCAGGAGTTTTGTACAACGATGGCACCACAACTCTGTACTGGGAACCAGCAGCTAACGGAGAGGAAACTCAAGCAGTAAGATATAACCCTCCTCAACAACCTCAATCCTTGCCCATCGCTTATGGGAAAACAGATAACCAACAGTTAATCGATCTAACGGGAAACGGTCGATTAGATTTAGTCCTTAGTACCCCAAATGTTTCAGGATACTACGAAGTAAAAAGCGATCGCACTTGGCAGGGTTTTCAAACCTTTCCCGCTTTTACTAACGAATTTCTCGAACCTGACAGTCAATTAACCGATATTACTGGGGATGGCTTGTTGGACGTGTTACGCCTCGAAGGCGATCGCATAAAAGTTTATCCTGGTAAAGGGAAAGCAGGTTTTGGTCCAGCCATCATACAGCAGCCGGAAAATGACTTGCCTAATCAGAAAAAAGGCGATCGCACTGAAGCCTTGCGGTTTGCCGATATCTTTGGCACCGGTAGGCAGCATTTAGTCAGAATCAAGAGTGGTTTGGTAGAATGCTGGCCTTCTTTAGGCTACGGCAAGTTTGGCAAAAAAGTGACCTTGGGCAATGCACCAAGCTTTGGCATAGACTTCGATATCTCCCGGTTGTTTTTAGTGGATATCGATGGTTCCGGCACAGCGGATATTTTGTATGTAAAAAGCGATCGCGTCGAGATTTGGTTCAACCAAAGCGGTAACTCCTTCAGCGAAACCCCTCTGACCATCTATCTCCCCAGCAATTGGAATAACTTAGACCAGATTAGCTTTGCAGATGTTTACGGGAACGGGACAACTTGTTTAATCTTCAGCGAAGAAACCCCCACACCCCGTCATTGGTGTTACGACTTTTGCCAAAGGACAAAACCCCACCTGTTGAACCAAACAGACAACAATCTTGGGGCGACCACTCGCATTACCTATGGCACTTCCACCAAATATTATCTAGAAGACAAGCAAAACGGTCAACCCTGGATAACCAACCTGCCATTTCCGGTACAGGTCATTGAAAAGGTAGAAAGCTGGGATGCCATCTCCCAGACCAAGTTAGTCAGTTCCTACAGCTATCACCACGGTTACTACGACGGGGTAGAACGGGAATTCTTTGGGTTTGGCATGATAGAACGTCTAGATGCTGAAACCTTATCCAGCGATGCCCAACCCTACGATGTCCCGCCCGTATTGAGCAAGACTTGGTATCATACCGGAGCCTGGCAAGGAGAAGAGTCCCTCTCCAAGCAATACGAACCGGAATATTTCCAGGGAGATCCGGCAGCGCACCAATTTCCCGATAGCGTTTTTGATGCTAATGGCCAAGAACCGGACAGCGAAACCTGGCGAGAAGCCCATCGAGCCTTAAAAGGGATGGTCTTGCGTGAGGAACTGTACGGAAAAGACGACTCCGACCAACAAGCCAATCCTTACAGTGTTACGCAGACCAACTACAAGGTTAAACTAATTCAAGCCAAAGGGGAAAACAAATACGGAGTCTATTTTGTCCATCCCCAAGAAAGTTTGACTTATGATTACGAAAGGAACCCAGCGGATCCCCGTATCGGTCACGAGTTTGTCCTAGAAGTAGACGAGTATGGCAATGTTTTGGGTAGTTGTGCCGTAGCCTACGGACGGCGGTCTGCGGTAGGCCGACTGCCGGAACAACTCAGCTTAAAAATAACTTACTCGGCAGACAGTTTTATTAATCAAACCCAGGAATTTTATCTGCTGGGGGTTCCTCAAGAGAATCGCAGTTATGAAATCAAGAATCTCTCCCTACCTAGCGCTCAGCAATACTTCGCTTTTGCAGATGTCAAAGACCATCTAGAGGAAGTTACCGACAGCCCCGAAACCCCCCTACTGAGCTGGCAGCGCCACTATTATTGGAATCCCGAAAGCGAAGAGGAAGAGTTTTTCCCCCTCGGTCAAGTCGGTCCCCAAGCCTTGCCCTATCGCAGGGAAATAGCGGAATTTTCTCCAGAACAAGTGGAAGCGGCATTTGAGGGGGCTTTGACTAAAGATAAATTGGACGAATTGCTGGAAAATCAGGGCAGCTATGTCCTGGCAAACAATTACTGGTGGAATCCGGGTTTGACTCAAGCTTACAACCCTGGCGACCAGTTCTATTTGCCCCAAGCAACAACGGATCCTTTCGGCAATGCCACCCGCTACGAATACGATGGTTATAACCTGCTAGGGGTTAAAGTCACTGATGCCCTGAATAACGAAACCCTCGTGCAGGCCATAGATTACCAAACCCTGCAACCGCAAAGAATACGGGATATCAATCACAACATTTCCGAAGTGCGGTTCGACCCCTTGGGGATGGTAACAGTCACCTCCCATTACGGAACGGAAAACGAAGTAGAAGTCGGGTTTATGAAGCTGGAGGATTACCAGCAGCAGGAACCACCGACCACAGAGGAGGTGATTGCCAATCCCCGCACTTATTTACAGAGGGCTGCGAGTTATTTCCACTACGACCTGTTCTCTTGGAAAAATAACCAAATTCCCGTCCATGCCGTTAATTTAGTCGCGGAAGATTACCAGACCGATGCCCGGGTGCAAACTCACATCACCTACAGCGACGGGTTGGGACGGGAAGTGCAAAGCAAGATGAAAGTCGAACCAGGGGAGGCATTTGTAGTTAATCCTGATGGCAGTATCGGTACCGAGATAACGAGCGATCGCTGGCTGGCTTCCAACCGCAAGGTTTACAACAACAAAGGCAATCCCGTTAAAGAATACGAGCCTTATTACATCAAAGGCTATGACTATGTCGATAACGAAGAACTCAATCAGTTCGGCGTTTCTCCCACCCTATTCTACGACCCCCTGCAACGGCCAATTCGGGTGGATACGCCCAAGGGATTTTTCACGAAAGTGGAGTTTACCCCTTGGCAGGAACAGCACTATGACGAGAACGATACTGTTAAAGATTCCGATTACTATCGGGAAAATATCGATAATCCCGACCTGGAGGAAGCCGAACGTCAAGCCTTGCAAAAGGCAGCAGTATTCTACGATACGCCCAATGAAGTAATCCTGGACAACTTGGGCAGAACGGTTAAAGAGATTGAAAACAATAAGACGGCTTCAGATGGAGAAGTGACAAAGCTGACAACCCATTATGAGTTGGATATTACAGGCAATCAGCTATCCAGTGCGGATCCCCGCTTGTCGGCTGCCAGTATCAAGAATTTCCAAATGACCTACAGCTTAACTGACGAGGTTCTCAAGACCATTGGTGTCGATGGGGGGACTCACTGGCAATTGAATAACGTTCTGGGCAATCCCATTTATAGCCAAGATTCCCGTAACTTCGAGGTGCGCACCCAATACGACCAGTTGCAGCGTCCTGCACAAGTGCATGTCCGAGGTGGGGATGGTGCGACTCAGCTTGACCAGGTAGTAGAACGCTTGGTGTATGGGGAAAGTAAAGATGATGCCGAAAATCTCAATCTACGCGGTCAAGTTTACCAGCACTACGACCAAGCCGGGTTATTGCAGGTTGATGAATACAATATCCTGGGTTCGCCTCTGACAACTAATCGGCAATTGAGGGAGGAGTACAAGGAAGAAGCGAACTGGGACACTATTGAATCCAGCGATTTGCAACCGACTACCTACCAGACCCAATATCAATACGATGCTCTGGGTCGCGTTACGGAACAAACCGATGCGGACAATAACGTTTATCAACCAGTTTACCATGAATCGGGTCGGTTGAATCAAATTCAGGTGGAGCATCAGGGAGGGGCAACTTCGACTTATGTGGAGAGCATTGACTACGACCCTAAAGGACAGCGCACCCAGATTGTTTATGGCAATGGGGTAACCACTGATTATGAGTATGAACCCACTACCTTCCGCCTGACCCGGATTTTGACCAAGCGGGGAGCTACCTATGCACCAGCGGGACAACCAGCGCGACGGGAACGGAGGGCTGCCCCTCACTGGTTGTATCGGTTGCTGCCACAGTTTTTGCGCCAGGCTTTGGGACGAGTGTGGCCTTGGGGTGGGTCAGGGTTCAAGGGCAGTAATTTGCGCTCTGTTGAGCCTGCCAAGTTACAAGACCTGAACTATACCTACGATCCCGTGGGCAATATCACCCAAATTGCTGATAATGCTTGGGATACAGTCTTTAACAAGAATCAACAAGTCGATCCAGTGTCTAGGTACACCTACGATTCCCTCTATCGTTTAATCGAAGCCACTGGACGGGAACATCAGGCTTTATGCCGACAGCAGGAACAGTATCGGGATATTCCGGAAGTGGGATTTGTACAGTTACAGAATTTGAACAATGGCCAAGCAGTGGAAAACTACATCCGTCGCTATAGCTACGACCACGGCGGGAACTTATACCAGATCGCCCACCAAGGCACAACCCCCCGCACTCGTAATTTAACGGTTTCGGAAACGTCCAACCGGGCGGTAGATAGTGAACTGCTAGAGGGAAACAGGGATATCGATCAGTTTTTCGATGCTAATGGCAACCAAATTCAAATGTCGGGTTTGCCACAAGTGCAGTGGAACTATCGCGATAATATTGCCCATGTCACGATTATTGACAGAAACGATAGTAATAACGACGCGGAATATTATGTCTACGACAGCAGTGGCAGAAGGGTGCGCAAGGTCACCGAATGCTATGGCTCTGGAGGAACTATGACCCACATTGAGGAAGTGATTTACCTCGGTGGGGTGGAAATTCGGCTTTCTCGACAGGGGGAAACTGTCACTGAGGAACGCTATTGCTTGCGGGTGATGGATGATACCACCTGTGTTGCCATTCGCAACCAGTGGACAAAGGGAGAACGGCCTCAAGGGGTAATCAATCCTCAAGTGCGCTACCAACTTGATAACCATTTAGGTTCCACCACTATGGAGGTAGATGGCGAGGGGCAACTGATTAGTTATGAAGAGTATTTCCCTTATGGGGGGACCGCATTTGTGGCAGGTAGTGAGGTGGAGGTGAAGTTGAAGCACTACCGCTATTCGGGTAAGGAGCGGGATGCTAGTACGGGTCTTTATTATTATGGGGCGCGGTATTATGCCCCTTGGTTGGGAAGGTGGATGAGTTGCGATCCGGCGGGGACGGTAGATGGGTTGAATTTGTATGAGTTTGTGGGGGGTAATCCAGTCAAATTTTTGGATACTGGAGGTAAAGGGAAGAGTGATTTTATAAACAAAGGTAAAACAAAAGGGGATACCTCTTATTCTTCAGCTCTTACAAAACCTTCTTTACAGAGAGAGTCTATCACAGTTCGTGACAGCAAGGGTTGGCAAAAAATTTATGAAAACTTTTCACCATCAGCATCTTCAACAGCAGCATCATTTGATGTTGAGTTCCAATATAAATATGATGGAGATAAAAGCCTGAGGGGGCGACGAAATAATCTAAAACGCAGACTCTATAAGTAATCTAGCCCT